>JAQTNG010000451.1 GCA_028714015.1 Elusimicrobiota bacterium
GCCCGGGGTGGAGAACTCGCTCTGATAGACGAGGTAGAAGCCGTCGGTGCCCTCGCCGACCTCGACCATCTTCGTGCCCGGCAGAAGGGAGGAGAGCCGGCGCGGATCCTTCAAAATCTGCTCGCGCAGGCCCGCGAGGTCCTGAGCCGCCGTGTCCGCCGACAGCGCGCCGAACAGCTGGGACAGGAAGCGCTCGAACTGGGACTTCGGAATCACCATGGTCTGGGGGCCGCCCTTATTCTCGGCGAGCCAGGCGGCGCCCGTCCGGCCGACGGCCTCCGCGCGGCGCGCGAGCTCGGGGGAGAGGCGGCCGAGGTCCCCGACCGGCTCGAGCGCCTTGTCGAGCGCCGCGCGCTCCGCGCCCAGGGCCTTGAGCGTGTCCGCGACGGCCTTCGACGCGGCGTCGCGCGCGCGCTCCGTGCGGCGCGCCTCGATGTTGGTCTCCAAAACGCTTCGCGTCTTATCCTGGATCGCGGAGATGTTCTCCCCGACGCGCGCGAGCGCCGTCTCGTTGGGGTTGTCGAGCTGGGAGAGCCAGCCGACGACGGTCGTGCGCTGCTCGTTGATGCCCTTGCGGGACTTGTCGAGGGCGGCCTTGAACTCGCGCGCGGCCGCGGCTTCCGCGTCGAGCGCCTCGTCCCCGTTCTGATAGACCTCGCCGAGCGTGTCGTAGTAGGTCTGCACGCGCCCGACCGTGCCCACGCTCTCGGCGCTCCACTGCGCCTTCTGCCCGAACAGGTCGGCGCCCTCGCGCGCGACGCCGGACAGGAGGTTGAAGGCGGCGACCTTGCGATCCAGAACGGCCTCGCCTCCGCCGAGATCGCCTCCGACCCACGCCAGGTCCGCGTCGAGATCGGCGAGGCCCGCATTGAGGCCCGACGCGGCGCGGCCCAGAAAGGCCAGGAAGACGGGGATGCGGTCCCTGATGTAGTCGTCGGACGTGGTCACGAGCGCGTCGGCGAACAGGAAGCGCGCGAGGCACTCCGCGTACGAGTCGCCTGACGACGTGGATGCTGTCGTGGGTACCAGTCGTTTGATGGCTTCGAGTCCGAGCAATGCAATCCGTTGGTTTTTGGAGACGTCGAGAGGCGGTTGGGTGCCCGTGGGAATGCCAGATCCTCCGCCGACCGCCAGGTCGGCGCCGCCTGCGGCGGCAAGCGCCGCGTCCGCGACCGTCTTTATGGCCGCCGCCATGTTCTGTAAAGTCCGGGCGTCGGCCATGGCCGTCAGGCGCGAGGCGGTCGACGGAGACTCGGGATCGAGATCGACGGGCAGATGATATTGAACGGCAAAGGAATGGGTATTCGAAGTAAGACCGTCGAGTTGCGTCAAAATCGCATTGACGGCAACGGCGGCGGCGTTCATTTTGACGGCCCTTGCGCGACGCTCTTCGCGGTAGACGGCGGCGCGGCGGACGAGGGAGTAGGGCACGCGTTCGCCGTAAAGATCCTCCATCTCCGCGTTTGCGGGATCCTTGCGGCGTCTCATGGAATCCTGATAATCGACGACGATCTTCTTGTAGTCCTCGTATTGCTTGCGCACCTGGGCGATGCCTTCGCGGGCCGCGCCCGCGTTGTAGGCTTGGGCGCCGTTCGAGGCGAGGCCCCACGGCAGAGCCTTGCGCAGGCCGTCGGAGATCTGGAGATACAGCTTCTTCTTTTCCTTGTAGAGGGTCGAGTAGCCGTCGTCGGTCCCGTTCGGGTCGCTTTGCGCGATGCGGTCGCGCTGGAAGGGGACCAAGGTCCCGTCGAGCAGGTCCTGAAGGTTCGCCAGCATCGGCGTCAGGGTCCCGGAGAGCAGGGCGCGCTTGCGGTCGATGAGGGCCTGGGCCTGAGCGACGGGCACGCCGGCCGAAAGCCACGCCTCGTCGGCCGTGATGTCGTCGAGCACCGCCGTGAACGCCGCGACCGACTGGGTGAACGCCTGTTTTGCCTTCGGCAAAACGCTGGTGATCGGCTTATCGAGCGCCTTCGCCGTGGCCTTCGCCTCGAGGCGCCGGACGGTCAGGTCGCCCAGGAACGGCACGAGGCGGGACAGGTCGATCTTGCGCGTCTTCGCGTCGAAGCCGGCGTCGGTGTCGGGAAACGAGACGGCATCGAGGCGGTCCAGAAGATCGGGCAGCGCGGTTCGCAGCTCGTCGGCGGAGCGGCCCTTCAAGCGGGGGAGCGCCGCTCCGGGAGCGGCCTTTTCGATCAAGGCGGAGATCTCGTCGGCGTCGGCCGCCAGCGCGTCGCTGGAGGAGGCGAGGCGGGCCTCGAGGTCGAGCTGCTGCCTGCGCCACACGACGAGCGATTCCGGCCGCGAGCCGCCGAAGTCGTCGGCGACCATCGTCGAGCCGTTCGGATCCAGAGAGCGCTCCACGGCCGCCAGCAGCTTCGCGTGGTCGTCGCGCTGGCCGCGCCAGAAGTCGCGGCGGCGGGAGAGAAGCGCGCGCGTCGCCTCGAGCGTCGGGTTCGACACGTTTTCCGTGGGCACGCCCGGGACCGCGATCACGAGCACGCCGGCGAACTCGAGGGGCGCGGCGCTGATGCGCGCGTCCGCCTCCGCCATCTTGAGGCGGTAGCCCGCGACCTCGGCGGACTTGTTCTGGAGGTAGTCGAGGGAGAGGTCGGAGACGCCGGAGGGGTTGGACGAGCCGTGCTGGAGGCCCTCGATCAAGGAGGGGAGCAAAGCGAGACGGCGGTCGTACTCGGCGGGCGCGTCGGCGCTCCGGCCGCGGTCGCGCGCGTCGATCGAGGACAGCAGGCCCGCGACGTCCGCGCGGAAGCGCGCGACCGCCGAGGACAGCCCGCCGACGCGCGCCGCCAGCGAGGCGAAATCGTCGCGCTGCTTCAGGTCGGAGGCGGTCTGCGCCTCGGCCTCCTGCTTCCATTGGCCGGTCTGGCCGGCCTGCTGGCCCGCGCCCGCGGCGGCCCCGGCGTTGGCGGCGCGCTTCGTGTCGATGAGCTTGAGCTTCTCGTCGAGGAGCGCCTCCATCTTGCCGAGCGCGG
>JAQTNG010000452.1 GCA_028714015.1 Elusimicrobiota bacterium
AGGCCGTGCGCGTGCCCCAGACCATCCCGTAGAAGAGGTCGTACTGCTGTTCGGTCGTGCCGAAAGGATGTTCCTTCGACGGGCGCACGGGGTCGGGGCTGTAGCCGGTCTGCGGGATGATGTACGCGTCGCGCGACCCGGCCTCGGGCGGAGCTAAAAGGGGCGCGAATACGGCCACGGTCAGAAAGAAGCCGATCAGCGCGAACCCGAGCAAGGACATCGGCCGGTGCCGGAGCACCTTCCAGATGGACTTGAGCTTCGTCATCTCAGTTGCCCACCCGGATGCGGGGATCGACGACCGCATAAAGAATGTCGGAGACCAGGTTCGCCATGACGAACAGGGACGCGGCGAGCATCGTCGAGCCGAGCACGCCGGGCACGTCGAGCTGCTGCGCGGCCTGCACGCCCCAGCGGCCGATGCCCGGGAAATCGAAGACGGTCTCGGTGATCACCACGCCGCCGAGCAGGCCGATGAAGAGCAGGCTCGAGAGCGTCACGACGGGGATCAGGGCGTTGGCGAGCGCGTGCTTGCGGATGACGACGCTCTCCGGCAGGCCCTTGGCGCGCGCGGTGCGCACGTAGTCCTTCGACAGCTCCTCGAGCATGGAGGAGCGCGTGATGCGGAGCAATAAGGCGACGGAGATGTAGAGGAGCGTCGCTGATGGAAGAATCATGTGCTTGACCACGTCGACGTAAGCCCCCCCCTCGCCGTTGAGGAGGCAGTCGAACGTGAGCAGGCCCGTGTAGTGCCGGAACGCGTCGCCGTGCACGAGCATGTCCGTCTCGAGCGTGTAGCGCCCCGGCGGGAACCAGTGGAGGTGCCCGTAGAACACCATCAGAAGCACGAGGCCCAGGACGAAGCTCGGCAGGGAATAGCCGGTGATCGCGACGAAGCGCGTGATGTGGTCGATGAGGCGGTCCCGGTACACGGCGGACAGCACGCCGAAGAACACGCCGACGATCAGGATCGGGAAGAACGTCAGCACGGTGAGCTCGAACGTCGCCGGGAAGAACGCGGTGATCGCCTCGGCCACCGGCATCTTCGCCGTCTCCGAATAGCCGAGGTCGCCGCGCACGACCTGCTTGAGCCAGAGGAAGTACTGCACCGGCATCGGCTTGCGCAGGCCGTACTTCTCGATGACCGCGTCGAGCTGGGAGAGCTGGCGCGGATCCTTGATGTACAGCGATGCGCGCATCTCGGGCGACAGGAACTGCAGGCAGAAGAACAGGAGGAAGGTCACGCCGAACATGACGAGAGGCAGGAAGGCCAGTCGCTTCAGGCAGAACTTGAGCACGCTTTATTCCTTGGAGATCGAGTAGAAGTAGCTGCCGTACGGGGAGTCGGGGAAGATGGGGTTGTGGTACCAGCCCTTCACCCAATCCCGCTGCGTGCGGTAGCGCACCGCGTCGAGGATGTACAGCTGCGGCACCTCCTCGAAGGCGAGGTCCTGGAGCTTCGCGTAGATCAGTTTGCGCTTGGCCATGTCGGTCTCCGCGTTTCCTTCCTCCACGAGGCGGTCGAACTCCGGGTTCTTGAACTTCTGCGTCGCGGGGTAGTCCCCCTTCGAGTGCAGGAGCGCGAACGCGAAGTTGTGCGGGTCCGGGTAGTCGGCGTTCCAGCCCATGACGAAGATCGGCATCTTCGACGACTTGTAGTTGTCGAGGAAGGTCGGCCATTCGACGGCGCGCACGTCGATCTTGAACTTGGGGTTCATCGCCTCGATGTTGCGCTTGAGGATCTGGCACACCGTCTGGCGCGGAAGGTTGCCGGAGTTGAAGGCCATCGTGAACTTGAAGCCCTGCTCCCAGAGCTTGCCGCCGTACGCCTTGCGGAAGTGCTCCTCGGCCTTCCTCTTGTCGAGCGAGTACTTTTTGCCGTTCGGGTTGTGGCCGGGCAGGCTTTTGGGGATCGCTCCCGTGGCTTGCGTGCCTTTGCCGCGCATCACGTCGTTGATGAAGCCCTTATAGTCGAACGAGTACGCGAAGGCCTTGCGCACGTCCTTGTCGGAGAAGAAGTCCGGCGGGATGCCGTTGCCGTCGAGCTTCCCCGATCCTAAGAAAGAATTCCCGACCGCGTTGATGTGGTAGGTGAAGAAGACGACCGGGTTCATCTCGAGCGTCGGAAGGTCGTCGATGATCTTCACGCCGGGGAGGCCCTGGAGCTGGGTCAGCAGCGGACGGTCGGCGTAGATCGCGTCCGCGTCTCCGGCCTGGAGCATCAGCTTGCGCGTGCCGAATTCGTTGACGCCCTTGATGACGACGTTCTTGATCTTCGCCGGGGACCGCCAATACTGGTCGTTTCTCGTCAGGATGAATTCCTTCGTCTTGCGGTCCCAGCGGTCGAGCTTGAACGGCCCCGTGCCGTTGGCGCGCTCGAAGAAGGGCGACGTTTCCTTGCTCGGGTTGTTGTACTTCTGCCACGTCGCCTCGGAGCCGTCCCAGTCCCCGTTCTTGACGGCCCAGTCCTTCGACAGGATGGGCGACCAGGAGGCGAGGATGGTCAGCAGGGGGGCGTACGGCCGCGGCAGGCGCAGGATGAGCTTGTCGCCCTGCGTGCTGACCGCGCGGTTCGCGTCGGCCCACACGTTCGGGAGGATCTTCCCGTCGTCGCCGCGCGTCGAGGAGTAGCCGAGCAGGGGCTCGAGCAGCAAGGACGACGGTCCCGCGGCCCGGTCGAGCAGCAGGAAGCGCAGCAAGGACCACTTCGCGTCCTCGACCGTCATCGGCGTGCCGTCGTGGAACTTGATGCCCTTGCGGATTGCAATCGTGTACGTCCGGCCGTCGGCGGAAATCAGGCCGTTCTCGCGGCTCGGCACCTGTTCGGCGATCAGCGGGATCAACTTTTCGGTCGAGGCTCGGTCGAACTGGAACAGCGGCTCGTAGATGTTCAGGATGACCATGTGGCTGGCCGTGTCGTATGAGTAGGCTGGATCGAGGCTGTCAGCGTCGGAGATCGTCAGGTAGGTGTAGGCGTCCG
>JAQTNG010000453.1 GCA_028714015.1 Elusimicrobiota bacterium
GCGCGAGCGGGTTCGCGATCGTGAACGTCGCGGCGCCGTTGATCGACACCGAGGAGACGGACACGACCGGGTCGCGGCGCAGGAAGAGAACCGCGCGCCCGTTGCCGTCGTACGCCTCCGTGTATTCGACGTTGTCGAATGTGCGCCCGATGAACCGCTCGACCGCCGACTGACACGCCGCACCGAGCGTCGCGATGATGTCCGACGCAGCGGCGGGGGGCGGACCTGTTTTCTGGAGGTAGGAGGTGATCCTTCCGTTCCAGTCGATCGAGGCCATCGTTGCTCCGTGGTGAAGGCCGGGCGGCTCGCAACCGCCCGGCACGTTGGTCGTTCGGCTTAGCCGATGTTCTGGATCGCTCCGAGCGCGAAGGGCGCGTAGCACACGAGCGCGCCGTTGAGGTCGATGCCGATCTCGGTCGCGCGCTTGGCCATCGCGAAGGTGATCGCGCGGTAGTCCCACCCGAGGAGAACCTGCAGGTTCGCGCCGACGTTCGAGGCCGTGTAGTACGACCCGAGGTTGTACGTCGCGAAGAGCGCGGTGCCGGCGGGCAGGTAGGGGTGGACGGTGACCGGCACGGCCGCCTTCTCGGGCATGTACCGGTTCATCAGGTCGCGCAGCCCGAGCGTGCCCTTGATGTTGATGTCGCCGGCCGTGGCATCGATCCTCCAGAGCGGGCCGGTCGTCGCGCCGAGCGCGACGGTGTCGATCGAGTCCTTCACGGTCGAGCTGACGAAGATCTCGTCCGGGCCAACCTTGTAGTCGTCGTAGAACGCCTTGAAGGCCGTGTCGAACTGGGCGACGCCGCCCTTGGAGTTCGTGGAGAGGACGCCCGCGCCGGCCGCCGTGGTGGCGAGCGAGGCGAAGTAGCCGCGCCCGAGGGCCGCCTTCGTGCAGTACGCGATCAGGCCGTCGTAGTCCGTCGCCTGGTCGGTGTTGTCGGCGACGTTGACCACGTTGCCGGCGCCTTCGGCGATCGCCTGGTAGTAGGTGACCGTCGTCGTCGCGAGCCACTGCGCCGCGGCGCCCGTCTTGACGTACACGTTGTACGCGACCGCGCCGGGGACCTGGTCCCACCCGAAGGAGATCGACTCGTCGCCCGCGTTGCCGCCGGCCGTCGTCGCGATGACCGTGGCGGCCGCCGCGCCCGTCTCTCCGACCGCGCCGCCGCCCTTGGACCCGTTGAGGAAGCCCTGGAGCGTGAGCGCCGTGACCTGGATGTTGTAGTTCGTCGCGTTCGCGAGGCCGCCGACGCCCGTGGGGAGCTGCGTGTACGGCGTCTTCGTGATGTTGAGGACGTTGCCGAGCGCCGTGACGTTGCCGCCCAGGAGCATCTTCTCCTCGGCGACCTTCGTCGAGAGGAGGAGCGTGAGGCGCGCGAAGTCCTCGGCCTGGAAGTCCTGCCCCGGGGTGATGGAGCTGTTCGACCCGAAGAGCGCCTCGGGGGTGAACATGTCCTCCATCTCGAGGGACTTGAACGTGACCGTGATGTTCGCTTCGTTGCGGGCGATGCGGCTGTTGCGGCCGGACGCGGAGTCCGACGCCTCGGCCACGCCGGGCCAGATGTTCGTCGAGTTGACGGCCGTGACCTTGCGGAACGTGACCGTCGCGCCGCCGACCGTCTTGCGCGGGATGCGGTTGACGAGGAGCGTCGGGAACGGCGTGACGAGCTTGGCGGGCACCTCGAGCGGGACGCCGAGGAGGCCGAGGCCCGTGACGACGCCGATCTGGTTCGTGGCGTCCTTCTGGATGCCGAGGGCCTCGGTCGTCTTGTGGACGCCCTTGCCCGTGAGCGACATGTCGAAGAAGCCGTACTCGCCCGTGGCGGCCTTGCGCATCTCGGACGCGAGGGCCGAGGCGGCTTCGGGGGTCTTGATGCCGAAATCGTTGAAGTTCATGTTTGGTTACCCGTTCACACTCGCCTTGGCGATGGCGATCTGCTGGCGCAGGAGAACCATCGTCTCGGGGTGCGAGGTGGAGGCGAGTGCTCTCTCGAGCGCTGCCACTCCGTTGTCGGATGCCCGGCGCGGAGCGATCTCCTCGCGCGGGACGGTTCGCAGCGGCGTCGGGACGGCGGCCGTTTTCCCGAGCTCGACGATCGACTTGCGCACGCCCTTGAGTTCGGCCTCGACGCTGTCGAAGCGGCCATTGAACTCGGCCTGCGCCTTCGCGATCGGTGCGAGAGCGGACGTGAGGCCCTTGCCGATGCCCTCGGCGAGCTGGTCTCCGTCGGTGACCTTGAACAGCCCCTCCGGCGCCGCGGGCGCCGGGGTCTGCGTCTTCGTGATCTTCTCCTCGAACGCGGCGAGGAAGCGCGCGTCACGCGCGTCCATCGCGGCCGCGAGCGTCTTCAGCAGGCTCGGCTTGGCGGCGGCTTCGACGGCCCCGCCGTCGGCGGGCGCGGCCTCGAGCTCGACCGCTTCCGAGACGATGAACGCCTTGACGTTCTCGATCGCCGCCTCGAGCGCGACCCGCTGCGCGGGCGGCTCCTGGTCGGCTTCGATCGTCTCGTTGTAGAGGAGGTTCTTGAGCCCTTCGAGGATCTCGAGGGCGGCACGGATGTCCCACTCCTCGTACATCTTCTTGACCTCGGGCTCGGCCGTCTTCTCGGTCTCGGGCTTGGCCGCGAGCTCTTCCTTCTCGCACTCCTCGACGCCGTCCCCGTGGACCTTCATGCACTTCGCGCAGGCGGCGGGCGCGGCGAGCGCCATCTCGTCCTTCGCGACGGGCGGGGTCTCGGGGGCGGTCTCGACGGGCGCGGGGGTCTCGGCGACGGGAGCGGCCGGGGGCGTCGTCTCCTCGATGGCCTTGATGAGCTTCTTTGCGAACCGGTTGTCGGACTCGGCGACGGGGACGACCTCGGGGGCGGGGACGTCCTCGGCAGCGAGCGCCTCGGTCGCGGCGCCGTCGGCCTTGACGAGCTCGATGTTGGCGTTCGGGTTCGCCCCGACGTCGACGAGCGACAGCTCC
>JAQTNG010000454.1 GCA_028714015.1 Elusimicrobiota bacterium
CCTCGTTGAGCTTGGCCAGGGCCTCCTGAACGGAGACGCCGGCGAGCACCGCGTTCGTGGGGCTCTCAAAGGTCATCAGGAACGCGTCGCCGATCGTCTTCACCAGATGGCCGCCTCGAGCCTCGAGGAGGGGGAGCACGACCGAGCGATGCTCGTCGAGCATGGTCGAGATGGCCGCTCGGGTCTTCGAAGAGGTCTTGTCGGTGAAGCCCTTGATGTCGGTCAGCAGGATCGTCAGGTGGCGCGTCGTCGGTTCGGCCATGGGGCTATGATATCACAGGCTCGAGCGAAAGGATTTCCCCAAAGCGGCGAGCACGGCCTCCGCGGCCCGCACGCCGCGGTCGTTGGCCTCCTCGAAGATCGAGAAGCCCGACAGGTCGGAGTGGGCGAAATGGATCGCGCCGAGCGGCTTGGCCGCGGCGAGCCTTTCCGGGCCCCAGATGAATCCCGGCTTGGGCAGGACCATGGCGTGGCCCCACACCCAGGCGTCGAGCCGGGTCACGCGGCTCCTCAGCCCCGGCAGCGCGCGCTCGAGATCGCTCAGGCACATCTCCCGCCATTCGGCGAGGCTTCTCTTGAAAGCGGCCGCGCGCTGGGCGCCGGGATTTCCGGTGAGCGGGCGGTAATAGGTCCACACCGCGCGGCGCCGGTTGAGAGAAAAGCTCTGGGGGGTCGCGTCCACATAGCCGAGGCCCTCTCCGGAATAAAGGACGTTGTCCCAAGCCGGCGCCGCGCCGGTTCCGGGGGGCGGGTCATCAACGGTCAAATTCGCGACGAACCAAGGCGCGTAGTCGAAGGCCGAAGGAGACGTGTCCTCGCGCAGCGGCTTGACGATGCGGCGCGCGACGAAGCGAGGGGCGCAGACGATCGCGTGCTTGGCGAGTATTCGGCGGACGGCCCCCGTCGCGGCGTCGTAATAGTCGACGCGCACCCCGTCTTCATCTTCCGCGACGTCGAAGGCCAGCGCCCCGGTGCGCACGCGCGGGCCGAGGGCCTCCGCGAGCTTGCGCACGAGAAAGCCGTTGCCCTCGGGCCACACCAGGAACTCGTCGTCGGCGCCTTCTCCGCGCGCCGCGTAATAATGGAGCCCGGCCCAGGCCGAGACTTCCGCGAGCGTCCCGCCGAAGTCGTCGCGGCAGGCGTACTCGACGTACCAGCGCAGGCCCGGCGAACGGTAGCCGTTTTGATCGAGCCAGGCGGCCATGGAGACGCGGTCGAGCGCCAGGAGCTCGTGATCCCGCGAGCTGTTCTCCATCGGGATCGCGAAGGCGGGCCGCCCGTCGCGTCCGACGCGGCGCCGCAGGGCCGCGATCTCGGCGTGAAAACGGTCGCGCTCGGCGAGGTCCGCGGCGGAGGCGCCGAGCCGGGGGTAGAGGCCGTCCTGCCAGCGCCCGTGGATGTAGAGCCGCTCCTCCGGGGCGTGGCACAGGACGTCCTCGTCGTACACGGGCCGGCCGTCCTTCTCGCCGTTGATCACCTTGAGCTCGCGGAGCAGCTCGCGCACGGCGCGCGCGTGGGGGCCGGGGACGGGCAGGTAGTGCGCGCCCCACGGGTAGCGGCTCACCTCGTTCTCGCCCCACGCCGCGTTGCCGCCGGCCGAGGACTCGAGGTCGAGCACGACGAAGCCGCCTTCCCCGGAGCGCAGCAGCTTCCAGCCCGCGGACAAGCCCGCGACCCCGCCGCCGACGATCACGACGGGCACGCGCTCGGCGCCGGAGGGAGCGGCGAAGCCGCCCGCGCGCAGCTTATGGCCGAGCGCTTGGTTCGGCCCGAGCAGTTCGCCCGGGAGCTCGCGCTCCGTGCGGCAGGCACCGAGCGCCGCAAACGCGAGCGCTCCGCCCAAGAACTCCCGCCGCGTCAGCCTGGGGTCAGGCTTTCCGATGTTGCAATTCCTGTTCGGGGGATTATTCATGCGAATTGCAACATCGGAAAGCCTGACCCCATCAGCCCCCGTGGTTGATTCGGGCCCATTCGCGCTCGTAAAGCTGGACGAGAATCTGCGTGTCGAGGCGGTTCGCCTCGGCGGGAACGCGCGACATGTCGGAGGGGAAGTCGAACATGCCGCGCGCGATCTCCGGCGTCAGGAAGCGCAGGCCCGGGGGGAACTTGTCGGGAACGCGGTAAGGGGCGGTCGCCCCGACGACGTAGCCCCACTCGCCGAAGGACGGCACGTAGGCGTGATACGGGTAAGCCTTGAATCCCGCCGCCTCCATCGTCGCCACCACGGTCCAGAAAGTCTCGCGCGCGAAGAGGGGCGAGGTGGACTGCACCGTGATGATGCCGCCGGGCGCGAGGCGCCGCCGCAGAAGGCGGTAGAAGGCCGTCGTGTACAGCTTGCCGACGGCGTAGTTCGAGGGGTCGGGGAAGTCCACGATCACGACGTCGAAACGGCGGTCGTTCTGTTCGAGCCAGCGATAGGCGTCGGCGTTGATCACGGTGATCTTCGGATTCGTCAGCGAGCCCCCGTTCAGCTTCGAGAGCGCCGCGTGCGTCGAGAAGAGCTTGGTCATCATCGGATCGAGATCCACCAAGGTCAGCCTGCCCACGCGCGTGTCGCGCAGGACCTCGCGCGCGGCCAGGCCGTCGCCGCCCCCCAATATCAGCACCTCTCGCGGATCGCGATGCGCCGACAGCACGGGATGAACCAGCGCCTCGTGATAGCGGTACTCGTCCATCGTGCTGAACTGGAGGTTGCCGTTGAGGAACAGGCGCCAGTCGTCCTTCCAGCGGGTGAGCACGATGCGCTGGTAGGCCGAGGACTTCGAGAAGATCACCTCGTCGGCGTACATGTCGCCCTCGGCCTTCGACGCGATCTGCTTGGAGAAAACGAGGCCGAGGCACAGCGCGACCGCCGCCGCCGCGCACATCGCGCGCAGGCCGGCGCGCTCGTGGATCGAGTCGCGAAACAGGTGCAGGGTCGCCGCGGCCACCCCGACGTTGAGCAAGCCGAACAGCAAAGCCGTG
>JAQTNG010000455.1 GCA_028714015.1 Elusimicrobiota bacterium
CGCAGGGCGCCTACGCGGTGAGCTTCCAGACGCAGGCCCCCGCCCCCGCGTTCGGCGATCTGAAGGTCCTCGCGACAGTCGAGATCAAGGGCCGGAGCTACCAGGTGCTGGAGGTCATCGAGGCCAAGTACCTCGCGGCCGAAGGCGAGCTGCCTTTCAAGCCGCCGCTGGGCGAAAGCGTCCCCTCCGCCGACCTGATCGGCGAGAACGGCGCGTTCGGCACGATCGATTATTCGGACGATCCTCCGTCGGTGTTCCTCGGAGAATACCAGGACTTCGACGCGCTTCGGTTCACCCATCTCAAGGCCATCGAGGGCTGGCCGTGAGCGCCCGCTTCGACTGCACCGCCTGCGGCGGTCCGCTGATCTTGCGCGCGGAGGGCGTCAGCGAGAGCCTCGCCTGCCCGCATTGCGGCGCCGTGCTCGACGCGCGCGATCCGCGCCATCAGGTGCTCGCGAAGTACCGCGCCAAGCTCGGGGAGCCGCCGCTGATCCCGATCGGCGCGCGCGGCACCGTGCGCGGCGACCTGCTCGAGGTCGTCGGCATGCAGCGCCGCGCCGTGCGCTACTCGGGCGTCATCTATTCGTGGGACGAGTACCTGCTGTGGAACCCGTACAAGGGCTACCGCTGGATGGTCGAGTCGAACGGCCACTGGCTCCTGATGAAGACGCTCGAGACCAAGCCGACGGAAGGCTCCGGTGGCTGAGTCCATGAGCTGCCCGAAGTGCAAGGCCCCCCTGGAGTCCCGCGAGATCTCCGACGGCGTCGTCGTCCACAACTGCCCGGCGTGCTTCGGCGTGCTGTACGGCGTCGGCGACGTCGCGGTTCCGCTTAAGCTGATCGGCGCCAAGCCGGCGCGCTTCGACTGCCCGCGCTGCCGGCGGCCGATGGAGACCGCGACCGCCTACGACGGCCAGATCGAGATCGACCGCTGCCAGGCCTGCGCCGTCCTCTGGTTCGACGCGGGCGAGATCCAGATCCTGCGCAAGCTGTCGGGCGTCGAGAACATCGCGGGAAAACCGGGTTCGGCCGAACCCCCGCCGGCCGCCCTTCCGGCGGCCTCGGCCTCGCCCTCGCCTCTGCCTCCTCCCCCGTCCCCGGTCGCGGCCAAGGAAGGTAAGGCGCCGGTGCCGCCGGAGATGGAGGGCGCGCAGAACAAGGACGCGGAGCGCGCGCCCACGGTCACCCTCGACGGCCGCGTGTACCAGCACTTCCAGTCCTGCATCCCGGTGACCACCGCGGTCCTCGGCGAGTTCCCGTGGGTCGCCAAGGTCGGAGACGCCGCGCGCATGCGCGATTTCATCTGCCCCCCCTACCTGCTGTCGCAGGAGGTCACCTCCACCGAATCGGTCTGGAGCGGGGGCGAGTACATCGAGCCCGAGGAAGTCTGGGCCGCGTTCGCCCTGCCCGGCGCGCCGCCGGCGAAGATCGGCGTCGCCGCGGCCCAGCCCAACCCCTGGGCCGGCGAGCTCCCGGGAATCTGGCGGACCTTCGCGCTCGCCGCGGCCGTCTGCGTCGGCGTTTACGCGTACTTCGCGATGACCGCTTCCGGAGCCCCGGTCTACGACGGCAGCTTCAGCGTCGCGGCCGCGGACCTCGAGCGCTCGCGCGTCGGCGAGGTCTTCGAGGTGAAAGGCCGCACCTCGAACCTCCAGGTCCTCATCGACACGAACCTCGACGGTCAGTGGGCGTACGTGAGCATGGCTCTGATCGACGCCGACACCGACCAGGCCCTCGATTTCGGACGCGAGCTCTCCTACTACCACGGCTACGAGGACGGCGAGTCCTGGAGCGAGGGCGGCCGCTACGAGACCTTCTACGTCCCGAGCGTGCCCGCGGGACGCTATTACCTGCGCGTCGAGCCCGAGACCGACGCCCCTCAGCTGAATCTGCGCATCTCCGTTAAGCGCGACGTCCCGCTCACGCGCGTCCCCCTGATCGCGCTCGTTCTGCTCCTTCTGCCCGCGGCGTGGGCCGGCATGCGCCACAGCGCGTTCGAGAACACGCGCTGGATGGAAAGCGACCACCCGCGCACGTCCTCCGGCGACGACGAGGACGACGAATGAGCCGCTGGTACCGCTTCTACGCGCTCGCCGTCGCCGCCGCCTGCGCCTGGGCGCTCTGGACCGGCTGGTGGATCACGCCCGTCGAGCGCCTGACCGGCGTGCCGAAATCCGTCCGCGACAATCCGGGGTCCTACCGTTCCCACTATTCCAGCTACCATCGATACTACGGAGGCAAGTGATGAAGGATATACTCGACGTCCACCACCTGGCCGGCGCGCTCGTCTACTCGGCGCTGGGTGCTGCGGTCTTCTTCGGCTGGTTCGTGATCTTCGACAAGCTCACGCCCTACGACCTGTGGCAGGAGATCGTGGTCAAGCAGAACCGCGCTCTCGCGACCGTCATGGCCGGGCTCTCGGTCGCGATGGGCCTGATCATCGCCGCGTCGATGATCGGCTGACGCCGTGACCATCGCGCTGTACGCCTCGCTGTTCGCGGTCGCCACCTGCGGGCTCATCTACGAGCTCGTGGCGGGCGCGCTGGCGAGCTACCTGCTCGGCGACACGGTCCTGCAGTTCTCGACCGTCATCGGGGCGTACCTGTTCGCGATGGGCGTGGGCTCGTGGCTGTCGCGCTACGTCGGCAAGGGGCTCGCCGCCCGCTTCGTGCAGGTCGAGATCATGGTCGGCCTCGTCGGCGGCTTCTCCTCGACTTTGCTGTTCCTGGCCTTCGCGCACGCGGCGAGCTTCCGCGTGCTGCTGTACCTCGTCGTGTTCGTCGTCGGCGCGCTCGTCGGGCTCGAGATTCCCCTGATGATGCGGATCTTGAAGGATCGGCTCGACTTCAAGGACCTCGTCTCCCAGGTGCTGACGATGGACTATCTCGGCGCGCTGTTCGCCTCCGTCCTGTTTCCGCTTCTGCTCGTTCCGAAGCTGGGCCTGCTGAACAC
>JAQTNG010000456.1 GCA_028714015.1 Elusimicrobiota bacterium
AGTTGATGGCGACGAAGGCGCCGTTGCGCCGCGGGCTCTTCTCGTGCAGCGCGCGCGCGATGAGCTCCTTGCCCGTGCCGGACTCGCCCATGATCAACACCGTGGCCTCGGTCGCGGCCACCTTCTGCACCAGGTCGAGGACCTTGCGCATCGGCGGGCCGGAGAAGACGATGCCGTCGAAGCTGTACTTGTCCTTGACCTCCTCGCGCAGGCGCTCGACCTCGTGGACGAGCCGGCTGTGCTCGATGGCCTTGTCGAGCACCAGATTGAGCTCCTCGGGCTCGACGGGCTTGGTCAGGTAGTCGAAGGCGCCGGCGCGCATCGCGGCGACGGCCGTGTCGATCGAGCCGTGGCCGGTCATCACGAGGACCTCGATGCGGGGATGTTTCGCCTTGGCGAACTTGAGCACCTCGAGGCCGTCGAGGTCTCCGAGCTTGAGGTCGGTGACGACGGCGTCGTACTCGCTGGCCCCGAGCTTGGCGAGGGCCTCGGCTCCGCTTTTCGCGATCTCCACCGCGTGGCCGCGGCGCTTGAGCTCCATGCCGAGCATGGCGCCGAGCGAAAGGTTGTCTTCGACGAGAAGGATGCGTGTTTTTTCCATATCAGTCCTCGATTCGCGGCAAAGTGACGGTGAAGGTGGTTCCGTGGCCGAGCCGCGTCTCGACGTCGATGCGGCCGCCGTGCGCCTTGACGATGCTCTCGGCGATGGCCAGGCCGAGGCCCGTGCCCTGCTGCTTGGAGGTGCGGAAGGGCTTGAACAGGTCGGGGCGGATGGACTCGGGGATGCCCGAGCCGGTGTCGGAGATCGCGAACCAGGCCGTGCCGGGGCCTTTGCCGGAGCGCGCCGTCACCGTCCCCTTGCCGGCCAGGACCTGGATCGCGTTGAGCAGTATGTTCCAGACCACCTGGCGGATATGGTCGGCGTCGAAGGGGAAGGGCTCGAGGTCCCGGCCCAGCGCCAGGGACAGGCGCGCGCCTCCGGTGAGGTCCTTGTTGACGAAGGCCATCTGCGTGACTTCCGTGAGCAGCGCGTTGAGGTCGTTCTGGCCCGACTTCAGGGGGCGCGGGCGGGCGTAGGCGAGAAAGTTGCTGAGCGCTTCGTTGAGGCGCTTGCTCTCGGTGCGCAGGACGCGGGTCACGGTGTCCTTGTCCTCGCGCGACAGGTTTTCATCGGTGAGCTGCTGGGCGGCCATGACGATGGAGCCGAGCGGATTGCGGATCTCGTGGGCGACGACGGCCGCCATCTCGCCGATGGTGGCCAGGGCCTCGAAATGGGCCAGGCGCTCCTGCATCGACTTCTGCTCGCTGAGATCCACGCCGTTGGACATGTAGCCCAGTATGCGTCCGGCTTCGTTGCGCACCGCCGTGATGGTCAGTATCAGGGGCACTTCGCGGCCGTCCTTGGCCTTGTTGATGAGCTCGCCGCGCCAGTAGCCCTTCTCGGGGTCGAGTATGCTGCGCCACATCCGCTTGTAGAGCTCGTCCGTCGAATGCCGGGAGCGCAGCAGCGCGGGCGTCTTGCCGATGACCTCCTCGCGCGTGTAGCCGTAGTGCGTGGTGAAAGAGTCGTTGATGTTCAGAATGACGCCGTCGGGGTCGCTGTAAAACATCACGTCGCTGGAGCGACGGAACCCCATCAGCAGAAGGTCCTTCAGGTCGTTGTCTGATTTTGGCAAGTGTTCCATTATGTAGCATATTTTCCCGTCAAATGGTTTGGCAGGAGTATTGCTACAATGCTTGTAGGAACAAAATGACCAAAACCAATTTATGAAACAGACCCAGAAACTTTCGCTCGCCGCCAGCCAGCGTCTCACCGTCATGGGCCGCATGCGCATGGCGGACTGGATCGAGATGCCCGAGCGGGAGTTCGCGCAGGAGATCGTCAAGCTCGAGAAGGACCCTCTGTTCCAAAAGTTATATTTCGGCGACGGCCGCATACCCGGGGCGTTTCGCCGTCAGCGCTGGCCCGGAGGGCGGCTGTCCGGCTCGTTCTACGAGATCGACGAGCGCACCGCGGCGGGCGCCGGCGAGCGCGTCGGCGTCGAGGAGTTCGCGCAGACGCGCGGCCCGGCGCTGGCCGCGATCAAGCGCATGGGTCAGAAGGATTTCGAGCGCTACTTCCTCCACGGGGAAGACTCTCTGACTCTCGATGAGATCGGCCGCCGCACCGGCCTGAAGCCCGAGGAGGTTCTCCGGGTGCACGATCTCGTCGTCGAGCTCGGCGCGCGCTCCGAGTTCGAGGGGACGGTGTCCGCGCCTTCGGCCTCGCCCGGGCGCCAGGCGGCGTGCCTCGCCCAGATTTCCCTCTCCGGCGGCGTCGCGTCCTTCGAGTTTTACGCGCCTTACTGGGCGCGGGGCCTGTATCAGGTCCGCCACGACCTGCTCGACCGCTGGAAGGACGGCGGCCTCACCCCGGTGGAGCGCAAGCACCTGCCGGGCCTGCTCAAGCGCCTGGAGACCTTCAACCTCAGGCAGAGCACCTTGTATCGCCTGCTCGAGATGGTCGCGCGGCTGCAGATCGATTTCCTGAAGAGCGAACAGGCGGTGGACGTCCGTCCGATCAGCCTGCGCCAGCTGGCCAAGCGCCTCGACCTGGCGCCGAGCACGGTCAGCCGCGCGTTCGCGCGTAGATCCGTGCAGCTGCCCTCCCAGCGCGAGCTGCACCTGATCTCCTTCGTGCCCGGGCGGCGCTGCGTCCTGCGCGAGCTTCTCGGGGGCTGGCTTTCCGAGAACGGCGCCGTCACCGACGCGGCGCTCGCCGAGCGCCTGCGGACGGAGCGGGGCATATCCGTCTCCCGTCGCACCGTCAATGCCGTGCGCCACGAGCTCCACGCCGCCAAGCGCCGCTGAATTGGTTGATCTGTTGCTGGATAAAAATCACATGAAGACCGTGTCCGCGGGACAGGCGTTGGCGCCGTTGCGCAGCGGACAGCGAGTGCTGGTGGGCTCCGG
>JAQTNG010000457.1 GCA_028714015.1 Elusimicrobiota bacterium
CCGGCCCCCGGGGGCGGAGTCCTCCGCCCTCAGTTCCCGGCCGCCCTCGTGCCGGAGGGCGGACAGCGTGAGCTCCACGTTCCTCTTGCGCTCGAGATAAAGCCGGTAGGCGAGGTCCGTGACGGCGATCACCGCCTGAAAAACGGCGGACTCGCTGAAGCCGGCGGAGCGGCACAGGGCGCGCGTCGTCCTCTGGGCCCGGCACAGGTGAGGGGGCGCGCAGACGCGAATCCGCGCCTTGGCGATCGTTTCCTCGCCCGCCGTCGTTTTGCCCGCGCGTGCCATGCGACATTGTATCCGGCGGCCGCGGGCGGGGGCCATCTCCGGACCGTTAATCATTTGTGAAGCAGGTATGACCTCTTTCCGGAATACGGCGGCCTGCGCGCGCCGGCCGCCGAGAGCGCTCGGCCGTCCGTCCCCGCGGCCTTCTCCAGGCCGTTGCGCACCGGGAGCTCGAAGCTGAAGCGCGCCCCCAGTCCCGCCGCGTTTTCGGCCCGAATCCTGCCGTGGTGGCCCTCGATGATTTCCCTGCAGATCGCCAGCCCCAATCCCGTTCCCTTGTGGGCGCCTTCGTTCTCCGGCCCGTCCAGCCGCTGAAAGTGGGTGAAAAGGCCGGCGAGATGCTCCTCGGGGATGCCCGAGCCGTCGTCCGTCACGCTGACGGCGATGCTGTCCGGCCCCGCTTTCGACGCCTCGATGTCGATCTTCTCCTTGGCATAGCGCAGCGCGTTGTCGAGGAGATTTCGCAGGACCTGGGCGATCAGGTCGGGGTCGCATGATATGGTGGGAAGATCTCCGGTGACGCGGACCTGAAGCATCTGCGCGCCGCGCGACATCCGGTACTCGTCGGCGAGGTCGGCGATGATCGAAGCCGCGTCCGTGGGCTGGAACCGGATGTTGAGCTTGCCCGAGCGGAAGCGGGACAAGTCGAGGATGTTTTCGACGATCCGGGTCTGCCGGTCGATGTTGCGCGAGATCATCTCGACCAATTGCGCCTGCTGCTCCGACAGCTTGTCGTCGGTGCCTTCCTTCAGGCAGTAAGCCGCGGTCTTCATGGTGGCGAGGGTGTTGCGCATCTCGTGCGAGATGCGGCCCAGGAAGTGGTTCCGGGCATCGACCGCGCTCAGCTCTCCTCCGGGATCCTCCGGCCGCGGGCTCTTTTCCCGGCTGGAGCCGCCGGCCAGCAGTTCCCCGATCTCGTTCGTCAGCTGCTTGTTCTCGATGGCGTAGCGGATGGCGCGCTTGAGCAGGAAGCAGTCCGGCGAGCCCTTGAGGAAGTAGTCCTGCGCTCCGAGCCTCACGGCCTGGGCGGCGAGGGATTCATCCTTTTTCCCGGTCAGGATGATGATCGGCAGCAGGGGCATCAGGGCTCTTATCTTATGGAAGCCCTCAAGGCCGGTGGTTTGCGGGAGCGAGAGATCGAGCAGGAGGGCGTCGAAGCTCTGCCGCGCGAGAAGGTGGCAGGCCGTGGACAGCCTTGGGGCGTGCGTGAGGATCAGATTCTCCTCGGAGTCCGGGGCGCAGGACAGGTAGGAGTCGACGAGCGAAGAAAGATCCTCGTCTCCTTCGACGACGAGCACCCGCGTCGGTCTCTTTTTCATGGCGGCATTCCTCCTGGTTGCGGTGTCGCGACATGATTATAGATCGCGCCCGGGCGCGCGCCTACGGACAAAAGGCGAATGTATTTGGAATGCCCGGTGACAATACGCTCAACCCGGGCCCGGGGGCAGGGGAGCGGGGCGCCGGGCGCATCGGACCGGAGGAGTCCGATGCGCCGGGACGGCGCCTACTTCATCTTGATCTGATAGCCGAAGTTCGGAACCGTCACGATGCGGTCCCTCTCGGAGCGGAGCTTTCGGCGCAGACGAGCGATGTGCTGGTCGACGGTGCGCGTGTCGATCTCCATGTCCTTTTCGTGGCCCCAGATCATCTGGAGCAGCTGGTCGCGGGAGAGGACCTTCCCGTTGGCCTCGATGAGCAGCTTCAGGATCGCGAACTCCTTCGGCGCGAGGTTGGCCGGCTTGCCGGCGACGAGAATCTCGTGCCGCTCGAAATCGATCGCGATCGCGCCGATGGTCACCGTCTTCTTGGCTTCGCCGTTGGCGCCGGCGGCCGAGTGACGGCGCAGATGCCCGTTGATGCGCGCCTGGAGCTCGCCGATGGAGAAGGGCTTGACCATGTAGTCGTCGGCGCCCAGCTTCAGGCCGAGTATCCGGTCCATCTCGCTGCGCTTGGCGGACAGCAGGATGATCGGGATGTCGACCTCGGGCCGGATCGTGCGCAGGAACTCCAGGCCGTCCATCTTAGGAAGCATGATGTCGAGCAGGATCAGGTCGGGTTTCGACTGGCGGGCCATTTTAAGGCCCGTCTCCGCGTCGCGCGCGGAACTCACGCGGAACTTCTCCTTTTCGAGGTTGTACTTGATCAGCTTGACGAGATCTTTCTCATCCTCGACGATGAGTATCTTTTCCTTGGTCTGCATAAGGCTCCTCCGTGAATGTAGTTCATTCTAAATCAACGCGACGGCTTCGCGAAGTGTGGAACGGTCAGGGATATGTATTGTAATTGTGACAACAGGCGCTGCGGCGGGCGTCATACGGCCGTCATGACTTAATGACAACCCGTCCATGGGCTCGCCCGCCGGTTCCTGATAACATCCCGCATGCGGCGAATTGGAGGCATAGCCATGGATATAAAGGAAGACAAGCCGGTTTCGGGAGTCTGGTATCTGCTGGGCGGCCTGGCCGTCGGAACGGCGGTGGGCCTGCTGGTCGCGCCGAAGAAGGGCAGCGAATCGCGCGAAGACATCGCGGCGTGGGGCCGGCGCGGCGGCGAGAAGGCCCGCGCCCTGTTGGCGAGCGCTCGCGGCGAGCAGAAGCATGCCGCGGGCAGGAGCTACGCGCAATCCAAGAGCTAGGCGGCGCGTCCGCCGTTGACTCGCTGAACAAG
>JAQTNG010000458.1 GCA_028714015.1 Elusimicrobiota bacterium
GTCTCCACTCCGGAGAATTCGAGGAGCTTCTGGGCGTCGCTCGTCGAAGCCGCCTTCAGGTATCCATCGAGAACGTTCCGGGCGCTCGCGACGTCCTCAAGCGGCGCGGGCACGACCCCCTGAGAGGCCTCCGCCCGCGGCGCCGTCGGCGCCTTCGTCCGCGACTTGAGGTAGCCGTTCACGCCAACCGCGAGGAGGGCGAAGAACGCGAGGACGAGCACGACGGGCACGCCCCGGGATCCCCGCTTTCCGGGCGCCGGTGTCTCGGGCCGAGAGATCGTTCCCATGGCGTTACTCCTTCCCCGTGCCGCTCAACTGGCGAGCTCTTGTAATCCGCGATAGACGACGGCCTTCCAGCGCGCCACGAGACGAGGGCTCGAGACCCAATGGCCGGTGACGTCGCGCCTCACGAGCGCGGCGAGCTGATAGCGGTCGAAGAGCTGGGCGTCGCGCAGCCAATGCGCGAGCGTCGACCCTGCTTTCCCGATCGAGACCGCCGTCTCTTTGACGTTCAGGGTCCGGTCAAGGTCGGCCGGCGCCGCCGCGCGCAGCGCGCGAAGGGCCGTCTCGAGCGCGAGGACGCGGGCCTCGAGGACCAGAAGGCGGTCCGCTCTGAAAGCGCTTTTCACTGCAGGCGGCGGAGACGACGCCGCGCGCTCGCGCCCTATGCGCCTCTCGAGGGCCTCGCGAACGTCGCGCATCGCCCCCCTCATGGCCTTCTCGTGGTCCGCTCGGCCGGATGGGCGCTTCATCAGTACTTCCCGCTTCTCGTCTGTCCCCCGCCGATCGGTGCCCGGGGCGGAGGAGGCTGAGACCGTGGCGCCGGCGGCGCGGCCGGTGCGGCCCGGTGTCCTCCGTGGCCGCCGCGGTGCCCTCTGTCGAAGCCGCCCCAACCTCCGCCCCAGATCGGGACCGGCTCGGCGTAGGCGGGCGCGTAAGAAGCCGGCGCGGTAGGCGACGACGGCCCCGCCGTGCTGACGAGTTCGTGGCGGCCGAGCGCTCCGCCCGTCAGCTTCCGGGCGCACGGGGCCAGCGTACCGTCCGCCGCGCGACACGAGATCGTGACCGTATCGGCGCCGAGCGTGGCGGCCATGGCCAGGAGGAGAGCGGCGAGGAGGAGTTTCATACGACCTGCCGGTAGTACTCTTCCATGAGACCCTGATTCGAGAGCGCGGCCGCTTTACCTGCGAGGTCCACGGCCGACGCAGAGGCGTTCTCCAGGTATCCGTGGTTCACGAAATGAGAAATTTCGGCGCAGATCGGCAGATATCCCTTCCCTTCGACGGAAAAGGCCGTGTTTGCGATCTGCGACCTGATCCTCCAACGCGCCCGCTCCTGCTCCAGCGTCTCCTTGTACAGCTTCGCGACAACGGAGTACTCGAGAAGAAAGACAGCGATCGCGCCGAGCGCGCGTCGGTCCTCCCGGTCTCGCTGCTCACGGGCGGTCTCGATCTGCCTCGCGGCGGCGGTCGCGATACGCCGCGTGTCGTAGGCGTAGACCCCAATAGCCACGAGCGTCGCGAACAGAAAGAACGTTCCGAGGAATTGAGAGTTCAGGAAGGCCCACCATTCTGCCTCGCTCACGTCCCCGCCTCCTCCGTGTCCGCGACCTTCACGATCTCGACCGCCGGCGCCGTATAGACGCCCTTTCCCCATATCTTCTTCGGCCACTCACCGCGGGGCCCGAAATGCTTCGGATCCGACTCGTGGAGGAATTCCGCCCCGGTCTCGATGATGGTGGCTTTCCCGGGAGCGCAATCGATGAAGAGATGCCGTTCTGACGCCTCGATCGGCGAGCCGAAGTAGAAGGAGGCCTGAACCTCCTTCCATTCGCGGAGGTTCTCCATTTCCTGACCGAACATTTCGCCACTCACGTCCGGCCAGTCGAGCCGGCGGAAGCGATCGAGGATCTCGTGCGCCGTCACGCCTTGCTTCTCGAGGATCGCCTTCGCCTTCTTCGTGATTCTGACCTCTCCAACGTCGAAGAGAGGCGCCGCGAGCGGGAAGACGGCGCGGGCCGCGCTCACGCTGACACCGCCTGGGGCGAGCGCCGCGAGAGAACGTCCTGCCACGTCCAGCTCTTCTCGAAGAGCCGTATCGCATCCTCCGAGGTTCCGAGGGTGAAGATCTCGGCCGCGGTCAGTCGGCTCGTGACGAGCGCGAAGGCGAGATCCTCGGTCATGCACGCCACGTTGATCTCGACCCCATAGCCGTCGACGATCTCGGAGACGTCCTCGCCGACGTCGACCCGGAATTGCCCCGTCGCGTCGATCGCTTCGGTGAAGTCGTGCCCGGTGGCCTCGCGGCCTTCGGGGGCCGTCATGAAGGCGCTCGCCATCAGGCGGGCGATCCCCGCGCGGATCTCGGCGGCCGTAAGGGGAGTGATCGTCTTCGCGGCTTTCATGGGGGCCTCCTTGCGCCCGGCCGGTCAGGCCGGGCTTTGTCCCGCGCGCCTCACGACGCCCGAGACGGTCATGGGATTCCACGGCGCCGACGTCGGGCCGGGGACGTGGTCGGCGTTCAGAGCCTCCGCGATCGCGCGCAGGGAGGCGCCCTCTCCACGAAGGCGGAGGATCCGGCTCACCGTGCCCGCCGTCGCCGGGTCGGGCTCCAGGCGGCCTTCCGCGTCGTGCCGCATGCCGAACGGCGGAGGGCCGGCCGACAGACCGCGCGCCTTGCGCTCGGCGTTCCAGGTCTTCATCCGCTGCGAGCCCCGGATCCGCTCGAGCTCGGCGAGCATCTTGTCGACGGCCATACGGATCGGGTCGTTCTTGGCCTCTTCGATGACCACGAGGCGGCCGCCGGCCTCTTTCACCGTCACCCGGAAGTGCCCCGCGAGGTCCGAGTCGCGCGCGAGGCGGTCGGCGTGCTTCACGATGAGGGCCTCCGCCTTCCCCGAGCGGATCGCGTCGAGCGCCGCCGAGAGGCCCGG
>JAQTNG010000459.1 GCA_028714015.1 Elusimicrobiota bacterium
GGTCTCCGATCGAGGGGGGCACCCGGTCGGGCACGGCGCCGACGGCGCCCGACTCGTAGATCAAGGTCATGTTCGGCGCGTGCGTGGCTCGCGCCAGGTTGCAGGCCAGGTTCGGCAGGCCGATGCCGACGAACACGACGTCTCCGTCTCCGATCTCGCGCGCGGCCAGCACGCACATCAGCTCGTTGAGGGTATAGTCGGTCGAGGTCTCGATCGTGGCGGTCATACGGGGATTTTAGCGTTTTTCGCGGCGTATTTACCCGCCCAAGGGCTGCCCGTGTCACGGAACGGGTCGCCTCGGGTGAGTCGTTCTCCGAGGGCTTCTGCTGGCCGCCGGCGCGGGCGAGGCACGATCAGGAGATCGCAGAACAGCGCGTCGAATAGGCGCCTCCAAGAGGCGAGGCCGGGGTCGACGCGTCCTCGTTCAATGCGCGAGATCTGCGCCTGGCCGAGCCCGGAGCGCCGCGCGAGCTGCCGCTGGCTCATGCGCATATACGAACGCAGCGCGCGGAGATAGGCGGCGGGCGGATATGTCATCGCCTTGGGCGGACGGGAGAGGCGGACGACCAGCTCGTTGAGCGCGACTCGATGCACGAGGGGGACTTTGGTGAGGGAGGGCACCACATCATACGATCGAGAACGTCGAAAAGTTCCATCGAGGAGACGGCGGGCCTGGGACATGCTCCCTGTCCGGCCCCTCTTTGGGTGATGCCTGATCAGGCATCACCCAAAGAGGGGGGTGTAGGAGGAGAGTCTAGCCGCCTTGGCCGACGGTGTCGAGGCGGCGCCACAGGTACCAGCTGGCGACGGTGCGGTAGGGCGCCCACTTCTTGCCGTGCTTCTCGAGGACGGAGGGCGGAGGGAGCTTCCCGTTCTTTCGGTACAGGAGGCCGAAGGCCTTGCGCACGCCGTAGTCGCCCGAGGGCAGGACGTCGGGGCGGCCGAGCTTGAACATCAGGAACATCTGCACGGTCCACTCGCCGATGCCGCGCACCTCGGTCAGGCGCGCGATGATCTCGGCGTCGGTCAGCGCCTCGAGCTCCTTGCGCGGCTTGACGACGCCGGACAAGGTCTTCTCGGCCAGGTCGCGCACGGCGAGATATTTATTGGCGGACAGGCCGGCGCCGCGCAGCTTCGCCTCGGGAATCTTGAGCAGGCGCTTGGGCGTCAAGGGCTTCCCGCCGAAGAGGGCGAGAACGCGGCCGTGGATCGTCGCGGCGGCCTTGCCGTTGAGCTGCTGATAGACGATCGACTGCACGAGCGACTCGAAGGTGTCCTGGCCCTTGGGCACGAGGCCGTAGGCGCCGACGCTCTCGATGTGCCGCCCGAGGACCGGGTCGGCCTTCTTGAGATGGCGGAGCGCGGCCTTAATATCCGTAGTTGACGCCCGAGCAGATCTGCGGCTTGGCCTTGAGGCGCTCGGCGAGGCCGGGATTCTTCTTCATGTACTCGGCGCGGTCTTTGACCCCGTAAACGAACTCGTCCAGGTACTTCTTGAAAGACGCTTCCTCGCGGGCGATCTTGTCCCAGGCGACATAGAAATCATGGTCGCGATCGTAGTAGCCCTGCGCGTAGGACGGGTGCGCGCCCCACGGCTCGACGACGACGGCGTCCACCTGCAGGCCGGGGATCAAGGTCCGGTTCGGGTCCTGGCGTATGACGGACTCGTCGACGAGCTCCTCGACGACGACGATCACGCGCTTGGAGGCGAAAGCCGCTTCCTTTTGGACGCCCATCAGCCCCCAGACCTGGGCGTTGCCGCCCGCGTCCGCGCGCTGGGCGTGGACGATCGTGACGTCGGGGCGCAGCGCCGGCACCGTCGCCAGCTTCTCGCCGGTGTACGGGCAGGTCACGGACTTGATCAGCGGGTTCACCTTGGGGATGTCGGTGCCCTCGTAGTTCTTCAGCGGCCAGAACGGGAGGTTCGCCGCCCCGGCCGAGAGGCGGGAGACCATGCCGAAGTGCGAGTACTCCTCGATCTCGAGCGTCGCGGGCTTGGCCTCGACCGCGCGGCGGAAGGCGTGCAGGGAGCCGACGCCGGGGTTGCCCGCCCAGGAGAAGATCAGCTTACGGGCGACCCCGGCCTGGATCATCTGATCGTAGATGAGGTCCGGCGTGAGGCGGGCGAGGGTGAGGTTCTTCTTCTTCTGGCGGATGATCTCGTGGCCCGCGGCGAAGCAGATCAGGTGGGTGAAGCCCTCGATGACGACGGTGTCCCCGTCCTTGACGAAGTTCGCGACGGCGTCCTTCATGGACAGGACTTTGTTCTTCACGCGGTCAGCTCCGTGAGGCACGCGTCGAAGATCTCGAGGCCCTTGTCCACGTCGTAGGCCGTCAGCACGAGAGGCGGCGCCACGCGGATCGTGGACTTGCCGCAACCGAGCAGGAGAAGGCCCTTCGTGAACGCCAGTTGCTCGAGCGCCGCCATCAGGTCTCCGGCGGGCTCCTTGGTCTTGCGGTCGGTCACGAACTCGACGCCGATGAAGAGGCCGAGGCCTCGCACGTCGCCGATGCAGGAGTGCTTGGCCTGGAGCTTCTTCATCCCGGCGAGCAGGCGCTCGCCCATTTTCGCGGCATTCGCCGCCAGTTCGCTCTTGATGAGGCCGATCGCCGCCAGCGACGCGGCGCAGGCGACGGGGTTGCCGCCGTAGGTCGAGCCGTGCGAGCCGCGCGGCCAGGTCATCACCGACTCCTTGGCGATGATCGCGCCGATCGGCATGCCGGCGCCGATGCCCTTGGCCGTCACGATGACGTCGGGGACCACTCCGTAGTGCTCGCAGGCCCACATCTTGCCGGTGCGGACCGCGCCGCACTGGACCTCGTCGAAGACAAGCAGAACTCCGTTGTCGGTGCAGAACTTTCTCCAGAATTGCAGGAACTCTTTTGACGGCATGACATAGCCGCCCTCGCCCTGAAGCGGTT
>JAQTNG010000460.1 GCA_028714015.1 Elusimicrobiota bacterium
CGGGCTCGATCACCGGCCACATCCGCGTCCAGCGCAGCGACGTCGACGAGCCCAAGTTCCCCGACAAGTTCATCACCGACCCCGGGCCCGCCGAGAAGATACTGGACCAGGATCCGCGGATCGCCGTGTGGGGCCGGCGCATCCACATGACCGGCCTCGTCTCCTCGCCGAACGCGTCCTTGGGCGCCTTGATCTGCGCCGTGGACCCCTTGAAGGAAAAGACGCTCACCGACATGTCCACCTACCTCAAGGAGGGAACCTACCTCGAGCCGGACGGCAAGGGCATCGTCATGGGACGCAAGATCGCCGGCCGCCTCGACGTGCGTCTGGGCGAGAAGGTCGTGATCATGGCCCAGGCCGCCGACGGCTCGATGGGCGCCGAGGCCTTCCGCCTCGTCGGCATCCAGGTGACCGGCTCGGAATCCTTCGACGGCCAGATCGTCTGGATACCGCTCAAGGCGATGCAGGAGATGCTGGGCCGCCCGGGCCAGGTCAACCAGCTCGCCATGCGCCTCAAGGACGTCGAGCTCACCGACGAGGTCGCCGCGGACCTCGACAAGCGTCTGCCTCCCGGCAAAGTCCGCGCGATCAGCTGGAAGATCATCGACCGAGAGATCATCGGCATACAGGCCTTTCAGAACGGGATCCTCACCGTCGTGCTTTTCATCGTGTTCGCGATCGTGGCCCTCGGCATACTCAACACCCAGCTCATGAGCCTCTTCGAGCGCGTGCGCGAATTCGGCGTGCTGATGGCCATCGGAGCGCGCCCGCGATGGATCGTGCGCTTAATACTCGCCGAGTCGCTCGTGCTCGGCTCGGTCGGAACCTTGCTCGGCCTCGCGGTCGGGGCCGCGATGATCGCCTACTTCGGCCGCCACGGCCTGCGCCTGCCGGTCGGCGAGGCCTTCTCCTACTTCCTGCCCTTCCCATCGGTGATCTACCTGGCGCCCTCGTGGCGGCAGCACGCCTTCGCCTGCCTCTCGGTCTTCGCGATCACCTTGCTCGCCTCGCTGCCGCCGGCCCTGCGCGCCGGACGGCTCAAGCCGGCGGAGGCCCTCCGCCATGTCTAAATTGGTCGAAGTCGCCAACCTCCACAAGATCTACCCCGGCGGCTCGAAGGTCGCCGCTCTCAAGGGCATCGACCTCGAGATCACGCGCGGCGAGTTCACGGCGCTGGCCGGGCCGTCCGGCTCGGGCAAGTCCACCCTCCTCAACTTAATCGGCACGCTCGACCGCCCAACGAAGGGCACGGTCAGCTACGACGGCCACGTCGTCTCCTCGCTCGGCGTCGATCCTCTCTCGGATTTCCGCCTGCGCTCGCTCGGCTTCGTGTTCCAGGCCTACAACCTGATCCCGGTGCTGACCGCCATCGAGAACGTCGAGTACCCTCTCGTGCTCCAGGGCGTCGACGCGGGTGAACGCCGCCAGCTCGCGCACGAGGTGCTGCGCTGGGTCGGCCTCGAGACCTACGCCGAGCGCCGCCCGGACCTGCTCTCCGGCGGACAGCAGCAGCGCGTCGCCGTCGCGCGCGCGATCGTCACGCGCCCGTCCCTCGTGCTCGCCGACGAGCCGACGGCCAACCTCGACTCGAAGACCGGCGCGCACCTATTAGACCTCATGCAAGGTCTCAATCGCGATCACGGCATCACCTTCCTCTTCTCCAGCCACGATGGAGCCGTGCTCGAGCGCGCCCGCCGCGTCGTCCGCCTCCAGGACGGCGAGCTCAAGTCCGATGAAGTCCGCCCTCGCTAGCGCGCTTTTCCTGCTTCTCGCCGCGCCGGCCTCGGCCGGCGTGAAGGCCGGCGGCTACCTCAAGGACTTCTGGCAGTACTCGCATTCCGCGCTCGACGGCCGCGCCTACAACCTCAACACCGCCCGCGCGCGCCTCACGCTCGACGCCGAGAAATCCGTCCTCAAGGCTCACGTCGATTTCGACCAGCAGGTCGCCGCGGGCTCCTTCTTCCGCACGGCGGAGTTCCGGCGGTTCGGCTACTCGCCGCCCAAGCCCTGGCTCGACATGGAGCACACGGTCTCGACGGGGACGACCAACGGCTACGGCGTCGGCGCCTACCGGGCCTGGGTCGGCCTCGAGGACGAGCGCGGCGTGATCCGCGCCGGCCGCCAGCGCATCGCCTGGGGCAGCGGCAAGCTCTGGAACCCGACGGACGTGCTCAACCCGTACGACCCGACGACCGTCGAGCGCGACGAGCGCCGCGGCGTCGACGCGCTGTACGCGCGCGCGGGCGTCGGCTCCCTCGGCCAGGCGGAGCTCGCCTGGGCGCCCGGCGACTACTGGGTGGACCACGCCCTGCTCGCTCGCGGACGCGCCAACTGGGAGGGCTGGGACGGATCCCTGATGGGCGGCAAGATCCCGGGCTCGACGGCTTCCTTCGTGCTCGGCGGCGACTTCGCCGGCGAGCTTCTCGAGGGCACGGCCCACGGCGAGCTGGCCTGGTTCAATCCCGTCAACCGCACGCCGTACTGGAAGGCGGGCCTGGGCTTCGACTACAACTTCGCCTCCGACACGAAATGGACCGGGCTGAAGGACGCAGCCTTCATCTTCGAGCTCTATCACGCGGGCAACGGCAAGACGGATCCGCGCCGCTACGACTACGCGGCGCTGCGCGCGGGCCGCGAGCCGGGCGTCGCGCAAAACTACGCGGGCGCGACGTTCTCGAAGGACCTCCACACGCTCGTGAAGCTCGAATGCGCGGCGATCGTCAACGCCGACGACGGCTCGACGCTCGCCTACCCGAGCCTCGCGTGGAACGCCCTGCCCGACCTGTGGCTGACCGCCGCGTGGCGGCGCTTCGGGGGGGACCGAATATCCGAGTACGGCCGCCAGCCCAACTCGACCGTCCTGACCGCGCAATACTGGTTTTAAGCTAAAATCCGCGAATGAACAAACTCGCCCTGTCCGT
>JAQTNG010000461.1 GCA_028714015.1 Elusimicrobiota bacterium
TGGACTTCGCGTTGGTCAGGGCCAGCGAGATCATCCGCGCGCCCCTGCCGTATCCGGCAAGCTGGAAGCGCGTGTTGCTGCCGTTGATGAACCGCTTCTTGTCGAGCGCATTGTCGATGGTCAGCGTCGCGCCGTGGAGAGTGTTGACGAGCTGGGTGCTCTCGATCGCGCCAGCGGTCGAGTCGATGTACAGGGAAGTGTCGGCGGCGTACACCCAGTTGGGCACGTAGTCCACCGCCAGCGCTTGGCGGGTGAACCCCGACCCCGGGCCGACGACGTTGCCGAAGTACCAGTCGAGCGTTGCCATGACCGGCCCGAGATCCTCGGGATACTCCAGCACGGCGCGATTGATGACGCCTTCCGACAGCTGGTACTGGTCGGTCGTGTCGTCGCCCCACTCGGCGGTGTAGATGTCGAACGGATCCTGCGAGGTCGAAGCGGGATTGTAGGGGCCCCACGTCTTGTCCGCGCCGCCACCACTAGCGGTGATGCCGCCCTTCAGCAGCGCCGACCACATGCCCGGCGTGTCGTTGAAGGCCAGCGGACCCGCCGTCTGGCCGTCCACATCGGATGCCAGCCGGTACGGGTTCTGTGCCCGGTCGAGGGTGCCGGTGTCTGCTGTGGGGAAGGTCCAATGGAGATCGAAGCCGGGGGTAAATGTCCACGGGACTCGCCGGGTGGCGATGACCGGGGTACCCCAGGTCGATTGCAAGCCGAGCTGGAATGCCCGGAGCCGTACATTGCCCGGCAAGGCCGCGATGGTCATTTGCTCTCCTTTCTACCTAGTTGCGTCCTTCGAGGACGTTGAACTCGAACTCCAACCGGACGTCGGTCAGGCGGGCGTTCCCCTGCACGAGCTCGGTCGGCCCATCCACAAGGCGGGTCTCACGCAGGACGGCATCGGTACTTCCGGTGCCAGTCGATCCCACGCTGATCCGCGCGTTGAAGGTGAACATCTCGCGCATGTAGTCGGCGAACGCATTGCAGCGGGTGTTGGTCTCCTGCGGATCCGCCAGCACATCCACGTAGCCGAGATAGCCGTTGTAGGTCGTCGCCCGGGTGCCCTGGTCGTGGACGATCGTCTCGTTGATCGGTCCCTGGTAGACGAACGGCCCCTCCCCGGTGAGCGATTGGGGAAGCTCGGACCAGTACTTGCGGATGACTCCGGGGGTGTTGGCCATGAACGCCGCGAGGATCGCCGACAGGATGTCGTTCAACGCTTGGCGTGACGGGTTCCAGACCGGCGGGATGTTGACGGTGTAGACGGTCATCGGTCCCACGCCTCCACGATGGACGCGATGATCGGCTGGCCCACGAGAGCAGATGCCTCGGCCATGGACTGCTCGATAAACGGCTGGGCTGGCATGCCCTTGACGGAGCGGACCACCACCATGTCGCTACCGGCTCCCAAGGCTCGAGCGGAACCCACGGTCATCCGCCCGGTCAGGCGGTACTTGGCACCCATCGCTGCACCCTTGGCCTTGGAGTGGAACGCCAGCGCCTTCGCTGCAAGCGGGGTGATGATGTGGTGCTTCGGTCCAAAGAGACCCGTGCCCTTCTCCAGGAACACGATGACCTTGGAGCCCCAGATCTCGGCGGTGGTCGGGCCGATGGCCATGGGAACGATGGACGCGCCGGTCTTGCCGGTGGCCCGCGGGACGTTGCGTTTCAACGCTCCCACGGTGGCGATGGCGGCGGCCTTCATCGGCGCGCCACCGCGCTCGGCCTGCGCCATCCGGCGGAGACGGGCTTCCAACTGCGGAACGCCGACGACGATGCTAGCCATGCGCGATCAGCCCGTTCATGTGGTGCAGAAACGCCGGCACGACGCACGACCGACACAGCGCCACTAGTTGACCCGTCAACGGCAGCGGCAATCGCAGGACCGGCTTGCGCGAACGGAGACAGCGCGAGCACCTCATCTTGACAACGCCCACTGCGGCGCGTAGCGTGTCCGTGACGGCAGTACAGGCGCCGGTTTTTCATGCCCCGCCTGCGGCCTGTACCCGTTGGTGGGGCTTCCCATCTGTACGCCGTCACTGGCTAGCCAAGCCAAGGACTGGCAAGGATTGGTGGGGCACGAACTGGAGGTACAGGTTCCATGGCCACTGCAACGGCACTCAAGCCGGTCAACAACGATGCCGAGGAAACGGTCGCTCTGAGCGAGCCCTACACCGTCGCGGTCACGCTTCGAGGATCGGCGGCGATCCTCTTCCACCGTTGGTCCAATGAGTCGGTCGCAGCTAAATCCGCTGCCGCCAAGAACTCGCGGGCCAAGAAGACGGACGACCTCGCGTCCTACGTCTACCGCTGCGACAACGGGCATCTCGGACTGCCCGGCGAATACCTGCGACAGTCGATCATCGGTGCTGCTCGCTTCCGGCAGGACCCACGCTCGCCACGCAAGTCCGCGATGGACCTGTACAAGGCTGGCATCGTAGCTCTGACCGAACTGGCCGATCTCGGCGTCGAGGATGCGGACTACATCGACCGGCGCCGGGTTCTCGTCCAGCGGAACGCGATCACCCGCGAACGGCCCGCACTCCGCGAGGGCTGGGAGGCGACCATCGAGTTGATGGTCCTGCTGCCCGAATACATCGACCGCACGACGCTCCTGGAGATCATCGGCTCGGCCGGTCGTCTCATCGGCGTTGGAGACTTCCGACCAACCTATGGTCGGTTCGCGGTAACCAACTTCGTTTAGGCGGGCCACGCCTCGGATGGGCCGGGATAGGTCGTCTGCGGCATGGTAGAGCTGGCCGTGGTGAGGGTTGGGTAGGTGGTCTGGGTACTGGTCTAGTGAGGCGAGGTTGGCATGGGCCACGGCAGGCGATGCTCCGGTCAGGTCCGGCAGGGACAGGCAAGGCGAGCCGGGGTCTGGCGGGGTCTGCCACGGATAGGCAGGACCAGCTTTGGT
>JAQTNG010000462.1 GCA_028714015.1 Elusimicrobiota bacterium
GTAATGAAAATGAGCGTAGACATGCCCGAATTCGCCTTCGAGCACGAGCAAGGTCCTCTCGCGGTGGAGAAGGCGATTGTCCCCTGAGAAATCGTATATGCCGCGGCAGGAGCCTTCGCGGATGTCGGCGACCCGGAGGCCGCCGCCGGAGAGCGGGGACGCGTCGAAATAGGTCTTCGCGCTCGAAAAGGCCCCGAGCGGCGCGCCGAGCGTCGCGGTCTTGTCCACGCGGTCGATCATCAGGGACTCGTAGCGCTTGCCCGCCCGCGCGGCGCAGGGAAAGGTCAGCGCGAGGACGAGTATCAGCCGCCGCACAGCTTCAGCCCCGCGATCCCGGCCAGGATCAGGCCGAGGCAGGCCAGGCGCGCGGCCGTGGCCGACTCGCCGAGGAGCCAGATGCCGGCGAGCGCCGTGCCCGCCGTGCCGATGCCGGTCCACACCGCGTACGCCGTGCCCGCGGGCAGGCGCCGCATCCCCTGGGAGAGAAGAACGAAGCTCATGATCATGCCGGCGATCGTGAGCGCGGAGACGCCCGGACGCCGGAACCCGTCGGACATTTTGAGGCCGATCGCCCACGCGACCTCGAGGAGCCCGGCCAGCCCGACCCAAATCCATGCGCTCATAATATGCCTATAAGGTAACAATTCCGTATATGCCTTGAAACCGTAACACGATAGCGCTAAATTAGTCATAAGTTGCTTACCCAACCCTGGACATGATAAGATCATCGGCGTCGCCTCGCTCTTTGTTCCGTATTTCGTGCCCAGTTGGCGCAGTGGTAGCGCGCTCCCTTGACATGGGAGAGGTCATAGGTTCAAATCCTATACTGGGCACCATTTTTTTGCCCCAGGAGCCCCGCTGAACATGCCCGCCACCGACATCGTGCGCGCCGCCGATCCGAACTCCCCGGAGGCCCTCGACGCGCTTCGCCACTCGTGCGCGCACGTCATGGCCCAAGCCGTGCAGGAGCTGTTTCCCGGCACGAAGATCACCATCGGGCCCGCCATCGAGCACGGGTTCTACTACGACTTCGACTCCCCGCACCGGTTCACGGAAGAAGACTTCAAGGCGATCGAGCGCAAGATGCTCCAGATCGTCGAGGGCAACCACGACTTCGTCGGCAAGGAAGTCTCGTACGAGGAGTCGAAGAAGTACTGGACCGAGCGCGGCGAGCCGTATAAACTGGAGCTGCTTGAGTCCTTCAAAGACCAGAAGCTCACCCACTACACGCACTCGACCTTCACCGACCTGTGCCGCGGCGGGCACACGCCGAGCACCAAGCAAATCCGGCATTTCAAGCTGCTGACCGTGGCCGGCGCCTACTGGCGCGGCGACGAGAAGAACGCGATGCTCCAACGCATCTACGCGACCGCCTGGCCCACCAAGGACCAGCTGGTCCAGCACCTGAAGATGCTCGAGGAGGCCAAGAAGCGCGACCACCGCAAGATCGGTCCCGCCCTCGACCTGTTCAGCATCCAGGACCTCGCCGGCCCCGGCCTGATCTTCTGGCACCCGAAGGGCGGCCGCATGCGCCTGATCATGGAAGACTGGCTGCGCGCCGAGGCGCTCAAGCGCGGCTACGACATGGTCTACACGCCGCACATCGCCAACATCAACCTCTGGCACACCTCGGGGCACACCGGCTATTACAAGGAGAACATGTTCGGCGAGATCGAGGTCGAGAAAGCCGACTACATGCTCAAGCCGATGAACTGCCCGTTCCACATCCTGATCTACAAGAGCGCCCTGCGCAGCTACAAATCTCTGCCGCTGCGCTTCGCGGAGCTCGGCACGGTGTACCGCTACGAGCGCTCGGGCGTCCTGCACGGCCTGATGCGCGTGCGGGGCTTCACCCAGGACGACGCCCACATCTTCTGCACGCCGGAGCAGATCGAGTCCGAGGTCGAGGGCTGCCTCGATTTCGCGATGGAGGTCTTCAAGACCTACGGCTTCACGAATTACGCGATGGAGATCTCGACCTGGGACCCCGAGAAGAAGTCCGATTACTCCGGCGAGGCCGACGATTGGGAGCGCGCGACGAACCAGCTGATCGCGGTGCTGACGCGGCGCGGCATTCCCTTCAAGCTCTGCAAGGGCGAGGCCGCGTTCTACGGCCCGAAGATCGACATGAAGCTCATCGACGCGATCGGCCGCCCCTGGCAGCTCTCGACGGTGCAGTTCGACTTCAACCTGCCCAAGAAGTTCGATATGGAGTATGTCGGCGCCGACGGCGCGCGTCATCGCCCGCTGATGGTCCACCGCGCGCTGTACGGCTCGGTCGAGCGCTTCTTCGGCATCCTCGTCGAGCACTACGCGGGCAACTTCCCGCTCTGGCTCGCTCCGGTCCAGGTGAAGATCCTGACGCTGACGGAGGAGCAGGACGCCGCGGCGCAAGCGCTCAAGGCGAAGCTCGAGGCGGCCGGCCTGCGCGTCGAGCTGGACCTTCGCCGGGAGCGCGTCGGCCACAAGATCCGCGAGACGACGCTCGAAAAAATTCCGTACATGGTCATTCTTGGACCCAAGGACGTCGAAACGGGCACCCTCGCGGTGCGCCTGCGCGACGGCCGGCAGTTCAACGGCCTCAAGCCCGACGACTTCGTCAAGAAGCTGACCGACGAAGCCGCCACGAAGCAAACGACCCCCGTCTGGGAATAGGAAGAATGAAAAAAATTCTGATCGCCGTGGTCCTGACGACGCTCGCCGTCTCGTCCCGCGCCTCGAAGCCCGATTTCGACGCCGCGGCCGAGGAGGCCGGGTTCAACGCCGCGACGCAGATGTTCCAGGAGACGGGCCGCGACAAGCTGGCGGTCGTCCAGGCCTTCGAGAACTTCGCCTCCCAATTCCCGCGTTCGCCGCGCATCGCCGACGCCGAATTCCTCATGGGCGAGGCGTATATGCAGCACGC
>JAQTNG010000463.1 GCA_028714015.1 Elusimicrobiota bacterium
TTTCAACAGGCCCGGGCTCCTGAAGCTCGCGGAAAAGCTCGGCATCCACGCGGGCGAGAAGACGCCCAGCGCCAAGCTCTTCGACCGCATCGTCGAGTCCAAGATCGAGGACCTGCTCGAGCAGCCGACCTTCCTGTTCGACCACCCGACGGCGATCACGCCGCTGGCCAAGCTCAAGCCCGGCACGGAGTCGCTCGTCGAGCGCTTCGAATGCTTCGCCGCCGGCATCGAGCTGTCCAACGCCTACTCCGAGCTCAACGACCCGCAGGACCAGCGCGACCGCCTCGTCGAGCAGATGAAGCAGAAGGCCGCCGGCGACGCCGAGGCCGACCTGCTCGACGAGGACTTCATCCAGGCGATGGAGGCCGGCATGCCGCCGATGGGCGGCATCGGGGTCGGCATCGACCGCCTGACCATGTTCCTGACCGGCCGGGACTCGATTCGCGACGTGATCCTGTTCCCTACGCTCAAGCACGAAAAGCCCGCGTGAGTCTCGAGCTCTTCATCTCGCTGCGCTATCTCAAGGCCAAGCGCAAGGGCCTGTTCGCCGTCGTCACGACCTTGATCGGCGTGGCGGGCGTGACGGTCGGCGTGGCGGCGCTGCTGACGACCATGTCCGTGATGAACGGCTTCCAGACCGACATCCAGAAGAAGATCATCGGCGCCCAGGCCCACATCACGATCCTCGGCGCGCGCTCCCCCCAGGACGTCGAAGACACCTTGGCTTTGGTCCGGGCCGACCCCGATCACGAGGCCTCCGCCCCGTTCGCTCTCGGCCAGGCGATCCTCACCGTCCGCGACCGCTCGATCGGCGTCGTCGTCAAAGGCATCGACCCGAAGCGGGAGTTCGCGGTCAACGATCTCGCCGCCAAGCTCACCTCCGGCTCCTGGGAAGACATCGGCGACGGAAAGGTCCCCGGCATCGTGCTCGGCGTCGAGCTCGCCGACCATCTCGGAAGCGAGATCGGCGACGAGGTCGTGCTCGTTTCCCCGAAGAGCGTCGCGACCCCGTTGGGGCTTCTGCCGAAAATGCAGAAGTTCCGCGTCGCGGGCACGCTCAAGACCGGGTACTACGAGTACGACAGCGCGTCGGCCTGGACCGGGCTTGCGGCGGCCTCGAAATTCCTCGGCGTCGACGCCGGGGCCTCCGGCGTCGGCGTGAAGCTCAAGGACCTCCGCCATGTGGACGCCGCCGCCCGGCGGCTGCGCGGCGTCCTCGGCTTCACCAAGCTCGTGCGCACCTACGCGCAGATGAACCAGACCTTGTTCGCCGCCCTCAAGCTCGAGAAGACGGTGATGTTCATCATCCTCACCTTGATCACGCTCGTCGCCTCGCTCGGCATCGCCTCGACGCTCATCCTCCGCTCGGTGGAGAAGACGCGCGACATCGGCCTGCTCAAGGCGATGGGCGCCGGCCCGGGCCTCATACGCCGGATCTTCCTCGTCGAGGGCTTCCTGATCGGCGGCTCGGGCGTGGTGATGGGGCTGGCGCTGGGCATGTTCCTGTGCTGGGTGATCGGCAACTTCCAGATCGTCGAGCTTCCCGCCGACATCTATTATCTGTCGCGCGTGCCCGTGGACATACGACCCTGGGACGTCGCGGCGGTGACCGTCATGGGGCTTCTGCTCTCTTTGCTCGCCACGCTTTATCCCGCTTCGCGCGCCGCGAAGGCCGATCCCGTGGAGGCCATCCACTATGGCTGAGCCCGCGATCATCGTCAAAGGCGTCAGCAAGACCTACGGCCGCGGCCCTTCCGCCGTATCCGTCCTGCGCGGCATAGACTTCACCGTCGCCTCCGGCGAATTCGTCGCGATTCTCGGTCCCAGCGGCTCGGGCAAGTCCACCTTGCTGAACCTGCTCGGCCTCATGGACCGCCCCGACTCGGGCGAGCTGACCGTGCGCGGCCGCCGCGCCGCCGACCTCGCGGAACTCGAGCGCGCGAAGATGCGCTGCGCGCACATCGGCTTCGTCTTCCAGTTCGACTCGCTGCTGCCCGAGTTCACGATCCTGGAAAACACTTTGATGCCCGCGCGGCTGGCGATGGTCAACGGACTGTCGATCGAGCCCCTCGCGAGCGCGACGGCGCGCGCGACCGCCCTGCTCGAGGCCCTCGGCATCGGCGCCCTGCGCGACCGCTTCCCGTCGCAGACCTCGGGCGGCGAGCGCCAGCGGGCGGCCATCGCCCGCGCCCTGATCAACAAGCCGTCGGTGATCCTGGCCGACGAGCCGACCGGGAACCTCGACCGCGCCAACGGCGACCGCGTGTTCGCGGACTTCCGGCGCGTCGCGCGCGAGCAGGGCGCGGCCGTCGTCCTCGTCACCCACGACGAGCCCGCCGCGGCGGCCGCCGACCGCATACTGCGCATGACCGACGGCCGCCTCGCCTAGATGAAGGCCGCCGCCGGCCTCGCCGCGCTGTGGCTGCTCGCGGCGATGGCGCTCGGCGGCCTGGTTCCCGCCCCGGCCTTCGCGCTGTGCCTGGCGCTGCTCGGAGTTCTCCTGCGCCGCTCCGGCGGACGCCCCTTCCAGCGCTTTCCCGACGCCGCGCTCGGCCTGGCCTTGCTCGCCGTTTATCTCTCGACCTTCCGCTGGCACGGCGGCGACGACGCGCCGAACAGCCTCCTGCCCTTTTGCCTCCTGCGCCACGGGACCCTGACGCTCGAGCCCGTGCTCGATCCGTGGTTCGTCGGCAAGCTCGAGAATTTCACCGTGCTCCACCTCGGCAAGCATCTCTCCATTTACCCGATCGCGCCGGGCCTTCTCGCCCTGCCGGTCTACCTCGTGACGGCCCTCTCGGGAGCCGCGATCACGGAGCCCGCGCTTCACGGCCTCTCGAAGCTCAGCAGCGCGCTGATCACCGCGCTGTCGGCCGTGGCCCTGCGGCGCGCGCTCAAG
>JAQTNG010000464.1 GCA_028714015.1 Elusimicrobiota bacterium
TTTCCGCCGCTCGCGGTCGTGAGCAGCACGACGGGGCCCGGCTCGAGAAGCCGGTAAACCCGTCCCAACGGCAGCGACCTCTTTCTCATGATCGTCCGAACGCAACGGATCAGCCCGAGTATTCCCGGCGCGCGGCCGGAATGTTGCCTGATGCACTATGTATGAGAACTCACGCCGCGAACGATCTGCGATCGGCCCCCGGCCGCGAATCCAGCCGTTATTTTCTCATCGGCGCCTGCCTGGTTCTCGTCTTCATGGGCGCGCGCATCTTCGCCCCGTTCCTCGGCGCCCTGCTCGCGTCCGCGTCGGTCGCCCTCCTGCTCGCCCCGGTCTACAAGTTCCTGGCCGCCCGCGCGCCGAGGCATCCCACGGCGGTCGCCGCCGCCCTCACGGCTCTGGTGTCGCTGCTGGTGGCCGTGCCTCTCTTCCTGGGCGGCTGGATGCTCCTGCGCGAAGCGGCGGAGGCCTATCCGGCGGCGCGGGCCTGGCTCGAAGGTCTGTCCGCGCCCGGAGCGCTCGCCCTGGATCCGTCGCCACGGTGGGCCGGCCTCTTCGACGCGGCGCGAGGCTACGTCGCGGCGCTGAAGATCGATCCCCGGGCGCTCGTGCTCGAGAACCTCGACCAGGTCAGCTCCTGGGCGGGAATGTTCGCCCGAACCTTGGCCAAGAACGCGGCTTTCGTCTTCCTCAATCTGGCCGTGTTCATGGCTTCCTTGTTCCTGTTCCTGCGCGACGGGCCGCGCATGGTCCGGAGCGTCGCCGAGCTCATCCCCTTGCCGGATGAGAAGAAGGAGCACCTCCTGGCGCGGGTGCGCGACGTCCTCCTCGCCGTCGTCAACGGGATATTCGTCGTCGCCCTGCTGCAGGGCACGCTCGCCTGGGCCGGCCTCGCCTTGTTCCGGGTCCCCTTCGCGATCCTCCTGGGCGCGCTCTGCGTCATGCTCTCGCCGATCCCGTTCGTCGGCTCGGCCCTCGTCTGGGTGCCGGTCGTGATCTACACCCTCCTGTCGGGCGCGGCCGCCAAGGCCGCGGCCCTCACGCTCTGGTTCGCGCTGGTCGTGGGCCTGTCCGACAACGTCGTGCGCCCCATCCTCCTCGGCACGCAGATGAAGCTGCCCATCCCCCTGGTCTTCATCGGCGTCATCGGGGCGATGAAGGCCTTCGGGATCGCCGGCCTGTTCATCGGCCCGCTCGTGATCGCTCTCTCGATCGGCTTCCTCGACATCATCCGCGAGGGGAGCTTGAAGGAAGAGCGCGGCGCTTGAGCCACTTCTCGACCTCCACCGCCCAGAACACGACGGACGACAGCCCCGCCACCACGGCCAGCTCCGCGACGCTCAGCGCCTGGGTCTTGAGCGCCTTCTGGAACGGCGGGAAGTAGACCGCCGCCAGCTGCAGCAGGATCATCCCCGCCACCGAGGCGAACAGCGGACGGTTCGACAGAAGCCCCTGTGAAAAAAGAGATTCGCGATCGGATCTTATGGCCAGAACGTGGCCCATCTGCGTGAACACGAGGCCGGTGAAGACCATCGTCCGCCAATGCGCGTCGCCGTCGGCGATGAGAATGAACTGCACGCCGAGCGCCACGACCGCCATGAGCACGCCCACCCATATCGCGTGTAATCCGAGGCCGTGGGCGAAGATGCTCTCCCCCGGAGGCCGAGGGCCGCGGAGCATGACGCCGGGCTCGGCCGGCTCGGCGGCCAGGGCCAGGCCGGGCAGGCCGTCGGTGAGGAGGTTGACCCACAGAATATGGATGGGCAGAAGCGGTATCGGCATGCCCAGCAAGGGCGCCGCCGCGATGATCCAGACCTCGGCGGAGTTGGTCGTCAGCTGGTATTTCACGAAGCGCCGTATGTTGTCGTAGAGGCGCCGCCCCGCGCGCACGGCCGAGACGATCGTCGCGAAATCGTCGTCGAGCAGCACCATCGCCGAGGCCTCCTTGGCCGCGTCGGTGCCGGAGATGCCCATCGAGACGCCGATCTCGGCGCGGCGCAGGGCCGGGGCGTCGTTGACGCCGTCGCCGGTCATGGCCACGACCTCGCCGTTCTTCTGAAGGGCCGTCACGATCCGAAGCTTCTGCTCCGGGGCCACGCGCGCGTAGACGCTCACCCCTTCGACGCGCCGCGCGAATTCATCGTCCGAGAGCGCGGCGAGCGCCGCGCCCGTCATGACGCCGCCGCCGTCGTCCAATATCCCCAGGCGCCGCGCGATCGCCGCCGCGGTGAGCGGGTGGTCGCCGGTGATCATGACCGCCTTGATGCCCGCCTCGCGGCAGGTGAGCACCGAGGCCCGGGCCGCCGGCCGCGGAGGGTCCATCAGGCCGGCGATGCCGAGCAGGGTCAGCCCCGCCTCAGACTGCTCGTGCGTCAGCGCCGCGGGGCGCTCCGCCCATCGACGCGAGGCCAGCGCCAGGACGCGCAGGCCGCCGGCCGCCTGGCGCTCGGCCTCCTTGAGCGGCGCGGCCCGGTCCAGGGCGCCTTCCCCGGCCTTGGTGAGGACCGCGTCGCAGCGCGCGATCACGGCCTCCGCCGCCCCCTTGGTGAACGAAACGAACCCGCCGTCGGGGTGCCGGTGCAAAGTCGTCATCAGCTTGCGCTCGGAGTCGAAAGGCAGCTCCGACACGCGAGGATAGAGCTTCTCGATCGCGGCGGCGTCCGCGCCCGCGCTCACGGCCGCGCTCAGCAGCGCCGCCTCGGTCGGGTCTCCCGTGATATGCCCCTCCGCGTCCGCGCGGGCGTCGCTGCACAGCGTCATCGCCAGGGACAGAGCCTCCCACGGCGGGCCCTTGCCGGGCGCCGCCGCGGAGCTTGCGTCGCAGTACAGCTCGTCGACGCGCATCTTGTTCATCGTCAGCGTTCCGGTCTTGTCGGAGCAGATGCACGTGACCG
>JAQTNG010000465.1 GCA_028714015.1 Elusimicrobiota bacterium
GAACGGCACTGCTCGCGCCTGGATGCCGCTTTGCGCGACGACTTCCGCGTGGTGCTGTTCACGCGGCCGTCGCTGGAAGAGGCCCGCGCGAAGGTGCTCGAGGAAAAGCTGCGCGCGTCCCCCGAGGTCGCCGATGTTCGCTTCATCTCGGCGGACGAGGCTCTGGCCGCTCTCAAGCACGACGACCCCGAGCTCGCCGAATCGACGGCGCTCGTCGGCGACAACCCCCTGCCCGCGGCCTTCGAGGTCCGTCCGGCGCCCGAGGCGTTGACGCATCTCGGGGCTTGGATCGACGCGGCCCAACGCCTGGCGGACTGGTCGGACCTGCGCTACAAGCCCGGACAAGTCCAGGCCATCCTGCGCCTGCGTTTTTACGCCCACCTCCTTCGCATGACGCTGAGCACGCTCCTGTGCCTCATCGCCGGCATCGCCTTGATCGCCCTGGGCCCCTTGTCGGCGGAAAAGGGAAAGGGCGCTTCGTCGACCAACGCCTCGATCGCCTCCGCTCTGTGGGCGGCGGGGGGAGGCGTCCTGGGAGCCGCGCTCGCGCTCGCGATCTCCTGGCCGCTTCACCGCGACGAGCTTTTGTGGGCCTGGCCGCGGCCGCTCGCGCAGATCGCATTGCTCGCGGCCTGCGCGACTCTCGGGTGGTCCTTGTCGCTATGGCGCGCCGAGTCCTGATCCTCGCCGGCCTGCTCGCTCTGAGCGCGGCGCCGGCGGCCGCCCAGCTCAAGGCCAAGCGCAAGGAGCTCTCGCGCATCCAGGTCGAGCTCAAGCAGACCCTGCGGGATCTCGAGGAGCTGCGCGGCGCGGAAAAGGAACTCGGCGCCGACGTCAAAGGCCTCGAGAGCCGCGATGCCAGGTCGCGCAAGCGCGTCGAGGCGCTCCAGTCCGACATCCGCCGCGCGGAGTCCAAGCGCGCGGACCTGAAATCCCGCCTCGACGCGGCGAAGAGCGTGGCCGGCTTCTGGTCGGCGGCGATCGCCTCCGAGGCCGCCCGCCACGCCGCCGCCGCGGCCGCTCGCTCCGACGCGTACGGCACCCGCGAGCTCTGGGCCGAGGAATTCCGCCGCTCCGCGATCGTCGAAAAGGCGCGACACCTGCGCGGGCTGCATGGCTTCCGCCGCAAAACGGAAGAAGCCGCGGCGGAAACCGGCCGCCGCGCGCGCGATCTCGACGAAAGCCGCCGCCGCGTTCAGCGCGAGCGCGAGGGCGGCCGCCGCGAGTACGAGGAAAAGAAGGCCGCCCTCGAGCAGACCCAGGTGAAGGTCGCCGCCGCGGCGCGGCGCGCCAAGGAGCTCGAGGAAACGGCGAAGGCCATGTCCGCCCTGATCGACAAGCTCGGCAAGGCGGGCAGGTACCGCAGGCCGGGGCCCGTCGCGCGGCTCGAGCGGCCCCTGCACTCCCTGCCCTGGCCGGTCGAGGGAAAGGTCCTGCGTCCGTTCGGCCGCGAGCGCGACGAGCAGCTCGGCACCTGGACCGTGCGGCAGGGCGTCGTCTTCGCCTCGGCCTCCGGGGCCGCCGTCGGCGCGATCGCGCCCGGCAGCGTCATTTTCGCCGGCCCGTTTCGCTCGTACGGGAAGGTCGTGATCGTCGATCACGGCGGAGGGTTCTTCAGCGTGTACGGCGAGCTCGGCGAGATCGTCAAGGAGAAGGGCGACGCCGTGCGGGCGAGCGAGAAGCTCGCGACCGCCGGCGAACAGGTGTATCTCGAGATCCGGCGCGGCACCGACGCGCTGGACCCGGCGGAATGGCTGGAAAAGAAATAAGGAGACTCGAATGAAGCGCATATTGATCGCGGCGGCCGTCATGGTCGCCCTTGCCGTCCGTCCCGCTTACGCGGCCAACGCGGACAAAACCTATGAGCAGCTCAAGCTCCTCGTGGACGTGCTCGGCTTCATCCAGGACAACTACGTCGACGAGCCCGAGACCCAGAAGCTGATCTACGGCGCGGCGACGGGCATGGTGCGCACCCTCGACCCCTTTTCCCAGTTCATGGAGCCGGAGATTCATCGCGAGATGAAGACCGAGACCGAAGGGCAGTTCGGCGGCGTGGGGCTGCGCCTGACGCTCAAGGACGACTGGCTGACCGTGCAGACGCCGATGCCGGGGTCCCCGGCCTACCGGTTGGGGGTTCTCCCGAACGACCGCGTCGTCGAGATCGACGGCGCGGCGACCAAGGACATGAACATGTCCGACGCCCTGCGCACGCTGCGCGGCGCGCCCGGGACGAAGGTGAAGCTCAAGCTCGAGCGCGGCCCCGATGACGGCGCCGAGGGAAACTGGAAGACGGTGACCGTCGAGATCACTCGCGAGCTCGTGAAGATCGAATCCACGATCTCGATGAAGCTGGACGGCGGGGTCGGCTACCTGCGCATCTCCGAGTTCAGCGCCAAGACCTCCGACGACGCCGCCGACGCGCTCAAAAAGCTCAAGAAGGACGGAGCGACGAGCCTCGTCCTCGACCTGCGCAACAACCCGGGCGGCCTCCTGTCCGCGGGCGTCGAGGTCGCGTCGATGTTCCTCGGCGAAGGCAAGCTCGTCGTGTACACGCAGGGACGCAAGGCCGACAGCCGCCAGGATTTCACCGCCGGATTGAAAGCCCCGTATCCGGTCCTGCCGCTCGTCGTGCTCATCAACGGCGGCTCGGCGTCGGCGTCGGAGATCGTCGCGGGCGCCATGCAGGACCACAAGCGCGCGGTCGTCGTCGGCGAGCGCAGCTTCGGCAAGGCGAGCGTGCAGTCCCTCATTCCCCTGCCCGACGGCTCGGGCCTGCGCCTGACCGTGGCGCGCTACTACACGCCCGCGGGGCGGTCGATCCATCGCGACGAGAAGAACAAGACCGGCGGGATCGTCCCCGACATCCTTGTTCCTGTTACCCCC
>JAQTNG010000466.1 GCA_028714015.1 Elusimicrobiota bacterium
GCTGTCGGGCGACTTCAACAAGATCGCGCTTGATGATGGCATGGCCGAGTTCGAGGTGCCGACCTTCGGCGACGTGGGTATCCGGCGGGTCTCGGGCCTCGGCGACGTTGTCTTCAGCGGCGCGGGCTATTGGAACCGCGACGCCGCCAGGTCGGACGAGATTCTCGCCGCCGAGCTGGGCGTGGCCGACGTCCCGGTCGCCATTGGCCCCAACACGCTGCTCGACGGGGCGGTGGCCTACATCTTCCGGTGCTTGGAGTCCTCGTATGCGCCGACGGCCGACATCAACGCGCCGGCCCCGTTCACCGTCGCCGGCAAGGGCAGCGCGGGCGAGCGGCTCATCCGCAGCACGGTCATGCGCAACGCCGTCCACACCATCAATACCAACGGCGTCGTGCGCCAACTCGGGACGGTCAGCGCGACGCAACGCCTCTACGCCTCGCTGCACGTCATCGCCGCCAGTGGTGCCGCCCCGACGTGCGATGTCACGATCCGCAGCGACGACGCCGTCGGGTTTCCGTCCTCCACGCTGCAACTGACGTTCGCGCAGAAGACGACCACCGGCCAGTCCGAGATGAAGTCCGTGGCCGGGCCGATCACAGACGACTACTACCGCGTCGGCATCACGCTCGGCGGCGGGACGCCGAGCTTCACCATCATCGTCGCGGTCGGTATTCGATGAAAGGGGACTGAGCCATGCCGGTCGAAGTGCTCACGAACGCCTATATCCTCATCAACGCCGTCCCGCTGCACTCGCGTTCGCCGAAGGTCACGCTCACCTATGAGAAGGAGGAGCATCAGGCGCCCGCGTTCGGCGATGCCGGGCAGCGCCGCGTCTCGGGCCTTTACGACTGGTCGGCCGCCATCGAGTTCTACCGCGACGAGGACGCGGGCATGACGATCCAGACCCTCTGGCCGCTGGTCGGCGTGCAGACGGCCATCGCCATCCGCGCCAAGAACACAACCATTGCCACCACGAATGCGGAGTATCAGGGCAACGGCATGTGCTTCAGCCTGCCCGTCGTCGACGCCGACGTGAAGGGCGGCGCGGCCACCTTCACCGTCACCTTCAAGGGCTCGGACGGCGCGGCGTTGATCCGAGATGTGACCCCGTAGTCAAGGAGGCGTTATGTCACTCCGCGACGAGATTTTCGCCCTCAAGCCCGGCCGCGAGGCCGTCACCATTCCGGGCGTCACCGGCCCGGTCTACGTGCGCGGCCTCACCCTGGCCGAGCGCCAGTCGCTCGACGACTCCTGCTACAGCGGCGAGGGGAAGGACCGCAAGCAAGACCTGACGCGCTTCCGCCCCGGCCTGCTGCGCCGCACGGTCGAGGGTGAGGACGGCGTGCTGCTGTTCTCGGACGTGGACGAGCCCGCCCTCGCGCGCCTGCCGGCCGACGTCATGGAGCCGGTCTTCGACGTCGCGCTGCGCTTGAGCGGCCTCGACCGCAAGACGGAAAGACAGATCGAGGGAAACTCCGGAGCCGGCCAGAGCGCCGGCGTGTCTTCGACCTCGCCGAACGGCTCGGCATGACGGTCGCCCGCTGCGAGCAGGAGATGACGAGTTACGAGTTCACGGAGTGGGACATCCGTGACCGGCTCCGCGACGAGGACGCCGCCGAAGCCGCGCGTCAGGCCCGCATGGAGGACATCGCGCGCGGGGGTCTGCCGCAGCGCGGTCGGAGTCTGCCGCCGAGGATCGGGTAGTGGCTGAGATCGGCTCGCTCGTCGTTCGGCTCAACATGGACGGTTCGGACTTTCAGCGCAACATCGGCAAGGCGCGCGACGGGTTGCAGGAAACGGGCGCGATGTCCTCCAAGACCGAGCACGCGCTCTCGCAGATGGCCGCCAAGGGCTTCGGGACCGCGATCCCCGCCGCCGAAGGCTTCGAGCATCAACTCAGCCGCGGCATCGCGCAGATGTCCAAGGCGACCGGCTGGCTGGGCATGCTCGGCCAGGCGGCCGTCATCGCGGGCGGGGCCTTGCTGGTCGCGGCGGGCGTGCAGGCGCTCCAGCACTGGATCAGGACCGGCGAGGCCATCTGGAAGGTCAAAGAGAACCTCGAAAAACTGACGCAGGCCGCCAACGACGAGCGCGCCGCCATCGACAAGCGCATCGCCTTGCAGCGCACGATGATGACGACGCTCGCTCAGTTGCTGGGCGACGAGGTCACCGCCGTGCGGATCGCCGAGCAGGCGCGCCGCGACGAGATCACCAAGACGTTCGCCTTCGGGGCTCAGCGCAACGCGCAGCTCGCCAAGAGCGATGAGATCACCTATCTGCAACTCAAGAAGCTACGCGACACGCGCGACGACGAGGAGCTGAAGAAACTTCAGGAACTCCGCGACTCCCAGATCAAGGCGTGGCAGCAGGAAACCGGGGCGCTGATCGAGCAATACAAGGCGCGCCTGACCGCCCGCCAGCAGTTCGAGGCGCAGCTCGGGGTGGGAGCCCCGCCCGGCTCCGCGATGGAGGGCATCCGCAAGGCGCTCGATCTGCAAAAGGAGTTCGAGAAGGGCCTGCGCGACATCGCCGGGGCCGAACGGCTCGGCTTCCTCAGTCCGCGCGATGCGGCCGACGCGCGCGAGGCGCTCCGTCAACGCATCTCCGCGATGGGCAGCGCGATCCGCGAGGAATTCGGCAAGATCCCGGCCGTCGTCGACCTCGTGCAGCAGACGCTCAACAAGGTCGACACGGGGCAATTCGGTACGGAGATCGAGAAGGCGCGCGTGTGGGCCGAGAAGTTCGTCGAGACCGATCAGGAACTCTCACAGTCCCTCGACGATGTCTATCGACGCCTGAGCGTGGACATTCCGGCGGGGGTCGATCGCGCCAGCGCTGAGTTCAAGAAGATGGCCGACGACGCCAACG
>JAQTNG010000467.1 GCA_028714015.1 Elusimicrobiota bacterium
GAAAGAGCCCCATCTTGTAGTACAGCTTCGCCGTCAGCATCCGGACTTCCTTGTCCTCCGGATAGTGCCGCAGGAAGCGCTTGTACTCGGTCAGGGCGAACGGGAACAGGCCCTCTTCCTGATACATGATCCCGAGGCAGTAGAAGATGCGCGGATCGAGCGCTCCGAGGTCCCGCGCCTCCTCGAGATCCCCGATCGCGTCGACGTACGAGTCCTTGCCCTTCTCGAACTTCAGCGTGCCGAGCTCGACGAGCGCGACGATGTCCTGAGGGTTCGACTTGAGGCGATCCTGCGCCGCCGAGATTTGAGACGCGACCTGAGGCGGCGCCGGGAAGTCCGTGTGGCGGCGGGGAAGCGGCTTTTCCCGCAGCATGAACGTCAGCGCCCCGAACAGCACGGCGATGGAGACCGCGGCCGCGATGGCCACGGCCCGGGCGTTGAGCCAGCCGCCGGCCAAGGCCCAGGGGCTCTTGACCGGCTTCAGGCGGACTTCTTCGGCGGCGCGGCCGGTCACCCCTCATCCTCCGGCGACAGGATCTGGCCGAGGGTCAGGGGCGGCGGCGCTTTCATGTACTGCGCGACGCGCTTGCGGTCCTTGATCTCGTTGAAGCGGGCCAGCGAGACCCTCACTTCGAAGGCCTGCGAGTCGATGCCGGTGACGATGCCGGTGGCCTCGTCGCCGAGCTTGTAGATCACGTCCGCGTCGCACTCCGCGGCGGGCGCGAAGGCGATCGTCTTGGGGTCGACCTGGAAGCGCACGCCGTGCGCGCCGACCTCGGTGATCTTGCCCGTGACCGTGGACTTCGGCGCGAATTTCTTGCGCATCGCGTCCGACGGGTTCGGCTGGAGCTGCTTGATGCCGAGGTACACGGGATCTCCGGCCTTCTCGGGCTTGGAGAGCACCTTGACCTTCAGCTTCTGGCCGCGCTCGAAGGCGCCGGGCTTGGCGACGCCCCAGGCCATGTCGGGGGGACGCACGGTCCCCTCGAGGCCGCCGATGTCGATCAGCAAGCCCTCGGCCGACACCCGCACGATGCGGCCGATGCGGATCTCGCCGCCCCGGAGTTCTTCCATTATTTTGACCTTGCGCTTGCCCGCCTCGTCCTCGAGGACGGCCTTGCGCGACAGCACGAGCTGACGCTTGGACTGGTTGACCTCGATGACGAGGCAGCGCACGCCGGTGCCGATCATCTTCTCGGGCTGGCGCACGGGGCGCAGGTCCGCGAGCGACGCCGGCAGAAAGGCCTGGACGCCCTGCACGTCGACGATGAAGCCGCCCTTGACGGAGGACTTCACGATGCCGCGCACGCGCTGCTTCTCCGCGTGGGCCTTGATCGCCATCTCCCAGCCGAGCTCGGTCTTCGCCTTGAGGTGGGACAGGACGACGTGCCCGGCCTTGTTGCGGCCGCCGACCTTGATGACGGGGACGCGCTGGCCGGCCTGCGGGGCCGGCGCCTTGGGCGCGGCCAGGTCCTCGACGAACTCGACGAGCGGCACGGTGCCCTCGTTCTTCTCGCCCACGTCGACGAGCACCGAGTCCTTGGTCACCGTGATGACCTTGACCCAGGCGACCTTTCGGTCCGCGAGCTTGTCCACCGTGGCCGACTGCTGAGCGAGCAGGGACTCCATCGTTTCCCCCCCGGTCTCGGCGGCGTCGCCCTCTTCGGGCTCCGCGGCTTCCCAGGCTTTCTCGTTCAAGTTCGTGTTCTGCTTCTGCATAAAGGTACGCCTCCTAGTTTATCGTCAAAGCGAGTAAATACTTTCCATCAACGACTTCGCGTACGCCAGGCCGGTCTCCCGGTCCTCCGACTTCGGCGGCGCCAGCGGCGCGCCGATCCGCACTTCGAGCGGAAATTTTCGCGGGAATTCGGCCGTGCCCAGCACCCGGACCGGCACGACCGGCGCGCCCGTGCGGGCCGACAGGAACGACACGCCGGCCTTCGGCGCGCGCTTCTCCCCGGGCTTGACGCGCGTGCCCTCCGGATAGATCGCCAGGCAGCCGCCTTTCGTGAGCACCTCGAGCGCGGAGCGCATCGCCGAGGTCGCGTCGCCCTGACGATCGATCGGGAACGAGCCGGTGCCCCGCAGCCACCAGCCGAGCAGGGGCTTCTCGAACAGCTCCTTCTTGCCGATCCCGAACGGGCGCCGCCGGGGCGCCACCGCGACGGCCACCAACGGCGGGTCGATGAGGCTCACATGATTGGCGGCGACGATGAGCGGGCCGTTCAGGGGCACGTTCTCGAGTCCCGTCACCTTGATGCCCCAGATCGAGCCCAACAGACCGCGCACCACGGCCTCCGACCAGATCCGCATCGGGAAGTTGGCGTCGGCGGGATTCATTTTCCATGGCCGTTCGCCTTCGCGCCGGCCCGGATGCGGCGCAGAATCTTGTCGGCGACCTGATGCATCGTCAGCTTCGTCGAGTCGATGACGAGCGCGTCGGCCGCCTGCTTGAGCGGGTTGATCTCGCGCTTGAGATCGTTGAGGTCGCGCTTGAGAATCGCGGCGAGGATCTTGTCGCGGTCGGCCTCCTGGCCCGAGGCCTTGAGCTGGCGGTAGCGGCGGTCGGCGCGCTCCTCGGGGCTCGCGTCCAGGTAGATCTTGACGTCGGCGTCGGGGAACACGTTCGTCGTGATGTCGCGGCCCTCCATCACGATGCCGCCCGCCTCGCGGGATTGATGAACGCCGAGGTCGCGCTGGAGCTTGGACAAGAATTTTCGCACGCCGGGATTCGCCGCGACCAGCGAGGAGTTCACGCTCACGCGCTCCTCTCTTATCTGCATCGTCACGCCGGTGCCGTTGATGTAGGTCTTGAGGGTCGTGCCGCCGTCCTCGACGGGCCTGAACTCCCATTTCAGGCGCTTCGCCAG
>JAQTNG010000468.1 GCA_028714015.1 Elusimicrobiota bacterium
GGCGCTTCCCCCTCGCCGAGAGCGAAGAGCGGAGCGTTGAGGTTTGCCACGATGGACCGGCAAATTTGCAGCGCGTGCTCGTCGTTGTCGGCCAGATGGTCGGTCACGCCCGACACGCGGCTGTGCATGTCGCCGCCGCCGAGCTCCTCGGCGGTGGACTCCTCGCCGGTCGCGGCCTTGACCAAGGGCGGCCCGCCCAGCTAGATCGTGCCCTGGTTGCGGACGATCACGCACTCGTCGGCCATCGCCGGGACGTACGCGCCGCCGGCGGTGCACATGCCCATCACGATGGCGATCTGCGGGATGCCGAGCGAGGACATCAACGCCTGGTTATAAAAAATGCGCCCGAAGTGCTCCTTGTCGGGGAACACCTCGGCCTGACGCGGGAGGAACACGCCGCCGGAGTCCACGAGGTAGACGCAGGGCAGGCGGTTTTCGAGGGCCACCTCCTGCGCGCGCAGATGCTTCTTGATCGTCTCGGCGTAGTAGGTGCCGCCCTTGACCGTGGCGTCGTTGGCGACGATCACGCACAGGCGGCCGCTGATCACGCCGAGGCCGGAGATCATGCCCGCGGCGGGGACCTCGTCGTCGTAGAGGCCCATCGCGGCCAGGGCCGACAATTCGAGGAAGTAGGAGTCCTGGTCGAGGAGGCGCTCGACGCGCTCGCGGGCGGTCAGCTTGCCGCGGGAGCGGTGCAGCTCCACCGATTTCGCCGAGCCCCCGGAACGGACCTTCGCGAGCCGGGCGTTGAGGTCCGCGAGCAGCTCGCCGTGATGCTTGGCGTTGGCCTGGAACTCCGAGGAGTCGCGAGCGGCCATGGACACTATCGGGGGCGTGTCGGCGTCGATCATGGCGGGATGATACCACATGCTCCTCTCGGTAAAAAATGAGTTAAGACTAGCGTAATGACTGGCGCATTGCCCCACCGAGGGACATACTGGCGGCATGGCGATCACACCGGTGCCGGTCACGACGCGCAAGGTCCACCTCTACGAGATCCTCAACCGCACGCGACTGGAAAGCCTGCTGGTGGTGACCGTCGCCGACTCAGATTCGGTGCTCGCCCGCCTGCGGCGCGAGCCTCCCCCCGAAGCGGCCTTCTGGACGCTTCACGACGACGTCGCCGTGGAGATACTCGCCCAGCACATGAGCGAGGCGGCCTCCGAGGAATTCCTGAAGATGCACCTCCAGCACATGCAGCAGCGCACGTGGCGCTTCCGGGTCTGGCGCGCGTAGAAGGGCGCGGGCGCTAGCGCAGGTCGGCGAGACGAGCCCAGACGCGCGCGCCGTTGGGGCCGAGGCCGCGCTCGGTCACCTCGTAAAAACAGCGGCGCAGGAGGCGCGCGATGCCGGGGCCGCGCTCCTCGCCGCGGAACGCTTCCACGCCGCGCACGGCTCCGGTTTTCGCCAGGGCGCGGACCAGGGCGCTGCCCACGCCCTTGCGCTGGAAATCGTCCCGCACGGCGACGCTCAGATCGACTTCCCTCTCCTCGTGGCGCGAGTGGTAGCGCGCGACGCCCACGAGCCGGCGCCGGCGTCCCTCGCACACGAAGGCCCCGAGCGCCATCGACGTGCGGAAGTCGATGGCCACGAGCTCCTGGAACTGGGTCTCGGACAGAGACGACAGCGGCGTGCCGAAGCGCAGGGCGGTCGTCTCCTCGGACTGCGCATAGAAAAGCTCCTTCAAGGCCCGCTCGTCGGACGGGCTCAGGGGCCGCAGCAGCAGGTCGAGCTCGCCGACGCGCACGCGCGACTGGAGATCGATCGGATAGGCGCCTTCCGGCGGAGGCAGTATGTGCCCGGAGTCGAGCAGGCCCGCCTTCACGGCCTCTTTGGCGAGCGCCGCGCGGAAGCGCGGGTGCGCGATCTGGATGAGCGCTACGGCGCGCTGGCGGATCGTCTTGGCCTTGAGGCTGGCGATGCCGTACTCGGTGACGACATAGTCGATGTCGGCGCGGGTCGTGACGACGCCGGTGCCCGGCGAGAGCGCGACCGAGATGCGCGAGATCTCCCCGCCCTTCGCCGTCGAGGGCAGGACGATGACGGACTTGCCGCCGCGCGACGCCGTGGCCCCCCGCACGAAATCCACTTGGCCGCCGACGCCGCTGTAGAGCCGGCCGGCGAGCGAGTCGGCGGCGACCTGCCCGGTCAGGTCCACGAGCAGGGCCGAGTTGATCGACACCATCTTCTGGTTGCTCGCGATGACGACGGGGCTGTTGACGTAGTCGCTGGGGTGAAACAGGAACTTGGGGTTTCCGTTGACGGCGTCGTAGAGGCGCCGGCTGCCCATGCAGAAGGAGGCCACGACGCAGCCGGGATGGAGGGTCTTCTGCCTTCCGGTGACGACCCCGGCGTTCATGAGATCGAGCACCCCGTCGGAGATCATCTCCGAATGGATGCCGAGGTCCTTCTTGCCCGCGAGGGCGGAGAGCACGGCGTCGGGGATCGCGCCGATGCCGACCTGGATGGTCGAGCCGTCCTCGATGAGCTCGCGCACGTAGCGCCCGATCCACAGCGCCTCGGCCGTGGCCTCGCGAACCGGGAGCTCGAGGATGGGAGCGTTGCTCGAGACGAACTCGTCGATGTCCGACACGGAGATGAGAGAGTCCCCCTCGGTCCAGGGCATGTTCTCGTTGACCTGGGCGACGACATAAGCGGCCGACTCGACCGCGGCCTTGACCACGTCCACCGAGACGCCGAGCGAGGCCACGCCGCCCCGCGGGGGCGCGATCTGGACGAGGGCGACGTCGAGCGGAAGGTGGCCGGAGCGGAACAAGCCCGGGACCTCGTGAAGGAAGCACGGAGTGTAGTCGGCGAGCCCGGCGCCCACGGCCTGGCGGGTGTTGGCCCCGATGAACAGCGCGTTGT
>JAQTNG010000469.1 GCA_028714015.1 Elusimicrobiota bacterium
CCCGCGGTGCGGGTTGAAAGAGGTTCTCTAGACGCGCGAGAAGTCCCAGGAGTGGGCGGTCTTGAGGTTGATGTCGACGAACTCGAGCGTGTCGTCGTCCGGCTGCTCGGGCGTAATCGTGATCTTCTCGTCGATGACCTTGTCGCCCGAGAGCACGGCCGCCGTCTTGTCGACGCGCGCCTGCGCGTAGGTAAAGTTCGCCTGTTCCCGGAGCGCCGAGAGCGTCCCGTAGACGGGGTCCACGACGACGCGGTGACTCTGGACCTGGACGACGGAATAGAAGCGCTCGTCCGCCTTCGCCGCACGCTCGAATTCACGCGTCACGTAACGGCGGTCGATATCGAGCCCGAGGACGAACTTTCCGAAGACATCGACGTCGATCGGGTTCGCGGCTTCGGGACCGAGGCCCTCGACGGCATCGATCGGCCGGCCGATCTTCATCGTGCCGGAGATCGCGTTCAGGACCTGCTGACCGGTCGAGCTCGGACCGCGGAAGAGCGTCACGTGCGCGGGCGTCATCCTCGAGGTGAAGGTGAAGCGCGGGCGCTGGCCGGTATAAGAGCCGTCGTCGCCCGGGCCCGTCGGATGGGCCGCCGTGTAGACGTCCGGGACGGGGAGAAGCGCCGGGATCTCGAAGATGTCGTTCGCCGCGAGCAGCGTCACGTCGCCCGGGAAGTAGACCTCGAAGGGCTTCCGGTTCTCCTCCTCGTCGAAGCCGAGTGCGAGACCCGTCGTCGACTCCCAGAGTTCGACCCACGCCGACTGCTGGGCCGTTCCCGTCGCGTTTCCGATCGCCGCCGGGTGGATCTGGCGCTTCGTCGTCGGGTCGTAATAGACGTTGGAAATGGCGACGAACACGACCCACTTATCACCGACCGAGTGCCCCGTCGCGGATCCGAACGTGACCGTGATCCCATCCGAGAGGACGACTGGGCCCGTGGTCGCGTTCACGCCCGTCGTGTACGCCCCGCCGTTCTTGCGCCACTTGTAGGTGTCCGGCGAGCCGGTAGCATCGATCTCGACTTCATAGGTCGCCATTACGGAGCCGGTGTACGTCCCCGCGCCCGTGAGGTCATCATGCCCGGTTGTCGTCTTGACCGACTTCGTGATGGCATCGCCGAATGAGGGAGAGACGGTCCCCGCCGCAGCCAGCGCCGCTTTGATCGTGAACGAGCCAATGCCGCCAGAGACAGCCGGCGCCGCGATGACCTTCACGAAGACCGAGTCGGAATAAGCCTTCGCGTCCGAGCGAACGCCGCGGACGACCGGAGCCGAGGCGAACGTTCCGGTATTCCCAGAGAGCGCCTTCCCGAAGCCGCACTCCGTATCGTGCTGACCCTCGAGCTTCGCCTTCGCCTGCGCCTGTTTCTTCCCGAGATCGAAGGCGATCTCCGAGCACTTCATCCCGAGGAAGAGCTGCGGCCGGAAGTCCCCGCCTTTGTAGAAGAGCGCCGAAAGCGAGATCGAGTCGGAGGAGAGATCCGAGAGCGGGAAAGCGTAGGTCAGGACGGGCTCGCCGGTCGACTGCGTAACCGTCGGCTTCCCCATCATCGAAGCGAGGAGCGGGACGAGCGAGCCGATCCGGACATCGAAGTTGAAAGCGTGCGTGTATTTGACCAGGCCCGGGATCCCACGCGGCTCGCCGAGCCGACCCGTCTGCTCGGTGCTCTTGAAGTAAGTATCGTCACGGTTGAAGTCCGAGGCGTTGTCGACGCGGATGAACTGGAATCCGAAGTTCGCGCCCGTCTGCTCTGCCGACATTCCCGTCGTCCCGGAGCGCGGCGTCCGGACGCCCTCTGCGCCGGGCATGATCGAGTCCGTGAAGGGATCGGTCGTATTGTCCCAACGCGTCTTGATCTCAAGGTAAGGCCCGGAATCGATCTTCCGGTAGAAGCGCCGCCCGAGGACGACCGCGCCGTTCGGCGTCGGCGCGGCGGCCGGCGTTACCGTTATGGCCTTCTCGGTTGGGGCGATCGTCGTCGACGCCGCGGAGGCGGCGCCTTCGCCGAGACCGGCATAGATCGCCGACATCTTGTAGAGGACCGAGGCCCCCGTCACGCCGCCGGGCGTCCACGTAATCGTCCAGGCGTCACCGAGCGTATGGCCGAAGGTTCCGGGCGTCGTGAACGTGACCGAGATCCCGTCCGAAAGGAGAATCGGAGAGGCGTCGAGCGTCGCGACGCCTGTCGTCCAGCTCCCGCCGTTCTTCCGCCACTTGAAGGTATCGGGAGAGCCGGTCGCGTCGATCTCGACGTCGAAGATCGCGGCGCCTACTCCCGTGTAAGTTCCGGTCCCAGTCGCCGCCGGCCCCGCCGGGGTCCCGACTGGAGCTGTCGAGAGCAAGCTAGCATCGGCTCCGATATCGGCCCCAGGCGGGTCCGGCGCCGCGATCGCCGAGATGACCGGCTCGGGGCAGCCGAGCTGCTGGCCGGGGATCTGCCGGTCGATCTTGAGGCCGAGTAGGGTGCGAGCTCCGGAGGCGGGTGCTGACATGGCGGTCTCCTTCTACGGGCCGGAAGCGGCCGGGGCGGTGAAGTCGTCGACGTCGTCGGCGGGCGGATCCGGGGCCTGAGGCTCCGGAGGAACGGCGCGAGGGCTGGTTTCAGGGCGCGCCGGGTAAGAGACGCGGAAAGGCCCGACCGGCTGCCGCTTCGGGGGCGTCCCGGCGGCATCCGGAGGGGGCGGGACTACCGGAACCGGGCGGGCGATCGGGCTTCTGGGCGCCTCCTGGGCGGCCTTCTTTACTTCCGCGACGGCCGCTTTCGCGATCTCGAGCGGTGTCGGCCCGCTTTCGGTCTCCGGAGAAGAGGCGAGCCCGCGGAGAAAACCGACGAGCGCTGCCGCTTCCTCGGGCGGCGAGGAGTCGAG
>JAQTNG010000470.1 GCA_028714015.1 Elusimicrobiota bacterium
AAAGCTGACCGGCGTCAAGCTCCTGGAGCGCGGCGTGCCTCGCGCGGGCGCGCCGGTCATGATCGACGGCAAGGAAGCGGGAAAGCTTTGCTCCGCGACCTTCTCGCCGAGCCTTCAGGCCGGCATCGGCACCGGATATCTCAATAACCCCGATCTCGCCGCCGGCACCAAGTGCTCGGTCGTTCTCCATGGCCGCGAGATCCCCGCCGAGATCGTCAAAACGCCGTTTTATTCGTCGCCTAATCTAAAGAAGGGAGCCTAAACCATGCTCGACGCGAAGAAGCTCAAGTACCTGAAGTCCCACGAGTGGCTGGACCTGCAGGGCGACGCCGGCACGGTCGGGATCTCCGACCACGCGCAGAAGGAGATCACCGACGTGGTCTTCATCGAGCCGCCGAAGGTCGGCCGCACGGTCAAGCAGGGCGAGGCGTGCTGCGTCGTCGAGTCGGTCAAGGCGGCGTTCGACATCTACGCGCCGGTCTCCGGCGTGATCACCGAGGTGAACGCGGACGCGGTCAAGAACCCCGCGCTCGTCAACGCCGAGGCCTTCGGCAAGGGCTGGCTGTTCAAGCTCAAGGCGTCCGCCCCCGCCGAGGCGGCGAAGCTGATGGACTACGCCGGATACGAGGAGTTCCTGAAAGCCGAGGCGGCGCATGGAAGCCACTAAGGAGCGTTTGACGAAAGCCGCCCTGCCGCCCGCCGACGATTTCGTCCGCCGCCACATCGGCTCCGGCGCCGCCGACCAGAAGGCGATGCTGGCGCTGCTCGGACGCCCGACGCTCGACGCCCTGATCGACGCCGTCGTGCCCGCCGGAATCCGTCTTAAAAAGCCTCTCGCCCTGCCCGCCGCGTCGTCCGAGGCCGAGGCGCTGGCCGAGCTCAAGAAGATCGCGTCCAAAAACCAGGTCTGGCGCTCGTTCCTGGGCCAGGGCTACTCCGACACCGTGACGCCGTCCGTGATTCTCCGCGAGGTTCTGGAGAACTCCGGCTGGTACACCGCCTACACCCCCTATCAGCCCGAGATCGCGCAGGGGCGTCTCGAGGCATTGCTTAACTTTCAGACGTTGATCATCGATTTGACGGGCCTGCCCGTCGCCAACGCGTCGCTGCTCGACGAAGGCACCGCCGCCGCCGAGGCGATGGCGATTTGTCTGCATGCCAGCGAAGATCCCGCGGAGAGAGTCTTCTTCGTCTCGAACGAGTGCCACCCGCAAACGATTGAAGTGATCAAAACTCGCGCCACGCCGCTAGGCGTGAAGATTCTGGTCGGCGAACCCTCGCTCATCGCGGGGAAAAAGCTGTTGGGCGCCTTGATTCAGTACCCCGATACGTTTGGTGCCGTCAAGGATTGGTCCAAGTTTGCGGACGCCGTTCACGCCGCCGGGGGCCAGTTGGTCGTGGCGGCGGATTTGTTGGCCTTGACTTTGTTCAAGGCTCCCGCCGAATTCGGCGCCGACATCGCGCTGGGCTCGACCCAGCGCTTCGGCGTGCCCCTTGGCTTCGGCGGCCCGCACGCGGCCTATCTCGCGGTGAAGGAATCGTTCCAGCGCCGCATACCGGGGCGCATCATCGGCGTGTCGAAGGATTCTCACGGCAAGCCCGCCCTGCGCCTGGCGCTGCAGACGCGCGAGCAACACATACGCCGCGAGAAGGCGACGAGCAATGTGTGTACCGCCCAGGTTCTGTTGGCGGTCATCGCCGGCATGTACGCCGTTTATCACGGACCCGAAGGGCTGACTCGCATCGCCCTGCGCGTGCGCGCCTTGACGCTGAAGCTTCGCAACGGCTTGAACGAATTGGGCGCGGATACGGGCGCCGACGTGGTGTTCGATACGATTCATGTTCGCGTCGCCTCCGGCGACGCGGCGAAAATACGGGCGGCGGCGGAAAGCAAGAAGATCAACCTTCGGTTTAACGGCAACGGAGTGGTGATCTCTCTGGACGAGACCACCACGGAATCCGACGTGAACGACATTTTGTCCGCCTTCGGCGGCAAGGGACTCCCGGAAGGCGCCGTCGATGAGATCCCCGCCGCCTTGAAGCGGACCTCGAAGTTCCTGACGCACAAGGTTTTCTCGGAACATCGTTCCGAGACCGAGATGCTGCGGTATATACGGAAACTCGAGGGAAAAGACTTGTCTCTCGTGCACTCGATGATTCCTCTCGGCTCGTGCACGATGAAGCTTAATGCCGCGTCCGAAATGCTCCCGGTGACTTGGCCCGAGTTCGGCCGCATGCACCCGTTCGTTCCCGCCGATCAGGCCGCGGGATATAAAGAAATGACGGGCCAGCTCGAAGCCTGGCTCGCCGAGATCACGGGGTTTAACGCCGTCAGCCTCCAGCCGAACGCCGGCTCGCAGGGCGAGTACGCGGGATTGCTGGCCATCCGGGCGGCCCAGGCCGCGCGCGGCCAGTCGCACCGCAAGATCTGCCTGATCCCCGTGTCCGCGCACGGAACGAATCCCGCGTCTGCCGCGATGGCCGGCATGAGCATCGTCACCGTCGCCTGCCTCGCGGACGGCGACATCGACCTGGCCGACCTCAAGAAGAAAGCGGACGAGCACGCGAAGGACCTGGCGTGCCTCATGGTCACCTATCCTTCCACGCACGGCGTGTTCGAGGAAGGCATCAAGGACATCTGCGCGGAGATCCATCGTCACGGCGGATTCGTGTATATGGACGGCGCCAACATGAACGCCCAGGTCGGCCTGTGCCGCCCGGGCGACATCGGCGCGGACGTCTGCCACCTGAACCTGCACAAGACCTTCTGCATCCCCCACGGCGGCGGCGGGCCCGGGATGGGCCCGATCGGCGTGGTGAAGGAGCTCGCGCCC
>JAQTNG010000471.1 GCA_028714015.1 Elusimicrobiota bacterium
CCGTCGATGGGGGGCTCGTCGATCTCCTTTATCTTCCGCCGACCCACATCCGCAGCACCCAGCTGCTCGCGGTCTTGACGGACAAGATCAAGCAGAACAAGGTGCGCCGCTTGGTGCTCGACAGCACCACCCACATCGTGGCGTCCGGCATGTCGCGAGACGACGTCCGGGAGCTGGTCTACGATCTGGCCGTCCGTTTCAAGGATCTCGGGGTCACGAGCTTCTTCACGCTCGAGTCGGATCTGATGTACTCCACGGATTCCAGCACGGACACGTATCGCGGCTTCGCCCCGCTCGCGGACAACGTCATCGTGCTGCGGTACGTTCCGAGCCTCAACAAGGTGATCTCCACGGTCATGGTGGTCAAGACTCGCGGCAGCACGCACGACCATGGCCTCTATTCTTTCAGCATCGGCAAGGGCGGCATGAGAATCGGGTCCTCTTTGACGATATTCGGCGCGACCGGCGACGTCTCCGGCCCGACCGGCGATCAGCAGGCCCAGTCCGTCGAAACGGGCAGGAAGCACTGATGGCCGTCCTGCCGCGCCCGGAGCGGCGGCCGCGTCCTTCCGTCCGCGGAAGATCGGGTCCCCGGAAGGGAAGGGCCCATGAGAGCTCGACAAGGCCCGATGACCGGTATGGGCCGCGACGGCTGAGGGCTCTGTACGAGATCAGCAAGCTCCTCACCCATTTCGCGGAAACCCCGGAAGAGACCGTTCCGGCGCTGCTGTCGATCATGACGAAGGAGCTTCCTCTGCGAAGCGCGATCCTCATCGTGAAGACGACCGATCAGACCAGGACCGTCGTCTGGCATGCTCCGGATGCAAGCCCCCTCGAGCTTCGGGCGGCCGAAGCGCGCGCGCTCAAGTCGTTTTCCTATCTCACTCGGGCCGCCGCGCCTCCCGTTAAAACGAGCGGAGCGGATGCGGGCGTTCCCGCCCCGCCGCCGGCCGTGGAAGACCCGGCGGGGCGGGGAAGGTTCATCACCTTCCCGCTCATCATCAAAGGCCGGCCCGTCTTCGGCGCCCTTCGCCTGGAAGGCGCCGCTCCATTTGATGAAGAGGATCTCGAATTCACGAGCGCGATCACCAACCAGCTTGCCGTCGCGCTGGACCGCAATCAAGCCCGCCTGCATGAGACCGCCCTGCGCAAACAGGCGGAGTCGAGCCAGCGGCAGGCGCAGCAGGAAACGGCGAGCCGCAGACGCGCGGAAGACGAAGTGCGCGCGCTCAACGAAGACCTGGAGCGCCGCGTCGCGGAACGCACCGCGCAATTCCAGGACACGGTCAAAGAGCTCCATGCGTTCACTTACTCCATCGCCCACGACCTGCGCGCGCCGCTGCGGCACATACACGGCTTCACCCAGCTCCTGCTCGGCGGCGTCGGCGATGACGCCTCCAAGGGTCATGCCCGGCGCATCCTGGCGGCAAGCGAAGGCATGGATGTTCTGATCAAGGATCTCCTCTCCTACAGCCGCCTGACGCTCGAGGAGGTCAAGCTCGCGCCGGTTTCGCTCTCGGCGGCGCTCGCGCGGATCGCAGCGGACATGGACGGGGCGCTGAAGGAACGCAAGGCCCGTCTCGACGTCGAGGAGCCGCTGCCTCGCGTCGTCGGACATGAGCCGTCGCTGATCCAAGCGATCGCCAATCTGCTCTCGAACGCCCTCAAATTCACGGCGCCCGGCGTCGAGCCCCGCATTCGGGTGAAAGCGGAAGTCCGGGGCAAACGGGTGCGCCTATGGGTCGAGGACAACGGGATCGGCATCGCGCCCGAGCACCAGGAGCACATCTTCGGGGTTTTCCAGCGCCTGAACAAAGCCGAGGACTATCCGGGCACCGGCATCGGCCTGGCCATCGTGCGCCGGGCGCTGGAACGCATGAAAGGGCAGTCGGGCGTGGAATCCTCGCCGGGCCGGGGAAGCCGGTTCTGGATCGAGCTCGAGAAGGCGGACGGCGACGGCTGACCCGCATGGTGCGCACGCCCGACCGACGGAAGCCTTTCCGCGACGAGCTCCTGAGCATCGAGCTCCTGGAGGAGCGGGCCCGCGCCCTCGGCGCGCGCTTCACGGTCGATCCGTCGCGGCGCGCGGCGCGCAGCGTGTTCCCGCGCTTCGACGAGAACGCCCGGCTGCTGCGCGACGCTTATCGCGAGCTCACCGACGACGCGCATCGCGGAGAATTCGTCACGCCCGCGGCGGAATGGCTCCTCGACAACTTTCACCTCGTGGCCGCCGAGATCCGGGAAGTCCGCTGGAACCTTCCGCACGGCTACTATCGGCAGCTGCCCGCGCTGGCGTCCCCCGAGCTGGAGGGCAACGCCCGCGTCTACGCCCTGGCCGTGGAGCTGATCCGCCACAGCGACAGCCGTCTTTATGCCTCCCAGCTGGTGCGCTTCCTCAACGGCTTCCAAACCGTCGCGCCCCTGACGATCGGCGAGCTCTGGGCATGGCCGAGCATGCTGAGGCTGGCCCTCCTCGAGAACCTGCGCCGCCTGACGGACGAGATTCTGGCGGCCCGCGCGGCGCGGCGGGCCGCGGACGCCTATGTGTCCCTGATCGACGCGGCCGGCGAGGGAATCCCCCCCTCGCTGCCCGTCACGCTCCACCTCGCCCAGGTCGTGCAGCTCCTGCGGCGCGTGCGCGAGTACGGGCCCCGCCTGGGCGCCGTGCGCGCGGGTCTCGACGCCCATCTGGCCGCCGCCCAAACGACGTCCGAGGGGTGACGCTCGACGAGATCATCGTGGCCCCGGTGACGACAAACACGCAGTCCGCCAGGCCGGACCAGTCTTCGAGCACGAACGACGGGACGAAGCAGCCTCAGAATGTTCCGCCC
>JAQTNG010000472.1 GCA_028714015.1 Elusimicrobiota bacterium
GAGCCGAGCGCGGCGCAGGCCTCGGCGCGCAAGCCCACCGAGGCATCGGTCGACGCCAGCCTGGCGAGGATGTCGTGCCCCTCGCGGCCTATCACGCCGTGCGAGCGGGCGGCGGAGGCGCGCACGGCCTCGTCGGGGTCGGTGATCGCGCTCAGAAACGGCGCCGCGGCGTCGGCGGCCCCGAGGCGGGCCAGGGCGATGGCCGCCGCGTCGCGCACCTCTCCCTCGGGATCCCTGTGCGCGGATTCGATCGCCGCGCGCGCGGTTTCCCCCGCGATCTCCCCGAGCTTGAGCACGGCCCGGGCGCGCGCCGCGTCCCTCGCCATGCGCCGCAGCTCCTGCGCGGGCGTCGTCGGCGGCGCGCCGCCGGCGGTCTTCGTTTCGTCGATGAGATTGGTCAGGCCGTCCACCTCGCCGAGGCGGTACAGGCTCGCCGCGGCGGCGATCCTCACGTCCGGATTGGCGTCGGTCAGCGCGCGCTTGAGAAACGGGATCGCGGCGCGATTGGCGAGCGTCCCCCATGTCGCCGCGACGGAGGCGCGCACCTCGGGATCCGGGTCGGCGCCCGACGAGGAAAGCATCGCGACGGCCTCCCGTCCGAGCTCGGCCCGGGCCGCCGCCGTGGACTTGGCGACGACGGCCGTTTTGGCGGCCGAGGCGGACATGGGTAAAAGCGCCGAGCTGGCGGCGAGGAGCAACATGCCCCAGTATGTTATCAGGGAAGCGTTACGGTAATATTTCAACGCGGGGGCGGCATGGGAGAAATCTGGTGCGCCCGCCAGGAATCGAACCCGGATCACTTGGTTCGAAGCCAAGTACTCTATCCGTTGAGCTACAGGCGCGCTCAGCCAAGTTTAGGACATTCTATCCCCTCTCGCCAGAGGCTAACGGGTTCCGGCGGAAGCCTTTTTTATTTTTCGTTCCTCCCTCCGGGGTTTTGAGCGAAGATGTGCTCAAAACCCTCCTCTCAAGAATCGATTATTTAAAAACCTGCCGCGTGTCTCCGGTCAATGACGGCCTGTGGCCGTCCTCGCGGTGTTGTACACTCTCGCTCAACGAATGAAAACGATCCTGGTCACGGGGTCGACGGGGTATGTGGGCGGCCGGCTGGTGCCGCGGCTGCTCGGCCCCGAGCGCGCGGTCCGCGTCCTGGTCCGCGACCCGGGCCGCGTGGTCGGGCGGCCGTGGGCGGCCGGCGTCCAGATCGCGCGCGCGGACCTGCGCACGGGCGAGGGGCTCAAGGCGGCCTTGCTCGGAGTCCACACCGCCTATTATCTCGTTCACTCCATGTCGGGCGGCGGCGACTTCTCGCGCCTCGACCGCGAGGCCGCGCGGCGTTTCGGCGCGGCGGCGCGCGACGCCGGGGTCAAGCACGTCATTTATCTGGGCGGGCTCATGCCCAAGGCCGCCGCCTCGAAGCACCTGGCCAGCCGCGCGGAGGTGGGCGCGATACTCGCCGCGGCCGTGCCCACGACGGAGCTGCGCGCGGGGCCCATCGTGGGCTCGGGCTCGGCTTCCTTCGAGATGGTGCGCTATCTCACCGAGCGCCTGCCGCTCATGCTGGCGCCCGGCTGGATCGACCACGAGGTCCAGCCCATCGCCATCCGCGACATCCTCTCCTACCTGACCTTGGCTCTCGACCTCCCCCCGCTGGGCATCGTCGACATCGGCGCCGACCGGCTCACCTTCCGGCGCATGGTGGAGACCTACGCGGAGCTGCGCGGCCTGCGCCGCGTCATCTGCACCGTCCCCGCCTTCATGCCGCAGCTGGCCGCGCGCTGGATCGGGGCGCTCACGCCGATTCCGAACGCGCTGGCGGTGCCGCTCGTCCAGGGAATGGTGCAGTCCCTGGTCGCCGACACTCGCCGCGCGCGGGAGATCTTCCCGGGGATAGCGCCCCTCGATTACCGCACGGCGGTCTCCCTGGCCCTCGTGCGCGTGGAGAAAGGCGAGGTCGAGACCCGCTGGAGCGGCGCCCTCGGCCATGGCCCGACGGCGGAGCTGGAGGACAGCGAAGGGCTGGCGCGCGAGACGCGCTCGCGGCTGGTGGATGCGCCGCCCGAAGCCGTCTTCCGCGCCTTCAGCGGCGTGGGCGGAGACAGGGGCTGGCCCGCCTGGGAGTGGGCGTGGATTCTCCGCGGCGCGCTCGACCGGCTGGCCGGCGGACCCGGCCTGCGCCGCGGGCGCCGTCACCCCGACGAGATATTCCCCGGGGAAGCCCTGGACTTCTGGCGCGTCGAAGCGGCCGAGCCTCCCCGCCTGCTGCGCCTGCGCGCGGAGATGCGCCTGCCGGGCCGCGCCTGGCTGCAGTGGGAGGCCTTCCCCGAGGAGGGCGGAACGCGCCTCGTGCAGACCGCGCTCTTCGCGCCCAACGGCCTGCTGGGCACCGCCTATTGGTACGGCCTCTATCCCTTCCACCAGTTCATCTTCTCGGCGATGGTCGACGCGCTGGCTCGCCGCGCCGAAGCCGGTCAAAAATAGACTCTGACGCCTGGCTTCATTGTTGCATGAACGGCGTACGTGCGGCATCCCTCTCGTCATACATGGGCGTTTTTGACGGTCTTTCTGTGCGTTTTCGCCGCCGGAACCGCGCACGCGACCACGGCCGAGGAATGCCTCGGCTGCCACAGCGACAAGGACATGTCCGTCGAGCGCAAGGGCGCCAAGATCTCCCTCTTCGTCGACGAGCCGGTCTTCTCCAAGTCCATCCACGCCCCCATGGGCTGCACGGGCTGCCACGACGACGCCGAGAACCCGCCGCACCCCGAGGGCCTCAAGGAGGTCCAGTGCGCCAAGTGCCATCAGGGGCCCGCGGACAAGTTCGCTTCCGG
>JAQTNG010000473.1 GCA_028714015.1 Elusimicrobiota bacterium
GTAATCCGCTGATTGGGATCCATGTCTTCACCGTCGATCTCAACGGCCGACAGGTCCCGCTCGAGAGCGTGTTTTCGTACTCGACGCCGAAGCCTGTCGCCGTCTCGCGCTCCACGATTGCTCTCCGCCTGACGGCGCTCTCCTCGTTCTGGAACGCGCTCTTGCGAACGGAAGGAAAGACTCTCGTCAAAGCCAACGTGTTCGAGGAAGTCCTCGAGCGCGTGTCGCGGGGGCTTTCCGCCGACCGGCGAGCGGGAAGGACGCGGCGGAGGCGGCTCACGCCCGACATGGTCGACCGGCTCCTCCGCGCCGCCGAAGGGCCTTCGCTCGTAGAGAAGCGCGACGCAGCGCTCCTCTGGTTTTTGGTCCTCATGGGCGCCCGAGTGACCGAGACGATCCGCATCGTGAGGGACAAGCCCTCGGCCTCGGAGCTTCAACGAACGCCCGGGTGGTTCGACGGAAGAGCGCTCCCCCCTTCAGTCGAGCTCATCCGGAAGGGCGGCTTTCATCAGCGCTTGCCGTACCCGCCGTACGCCCTCCGGGCTCTCCACGCCTTTCAGGCCGAGCTCGAAAAGCACGCTCCGCCTCTCGGCTCTCAATCCGATAATCCGAACGCCGCGCTCTACGTGCGTCCGGACTCGAGCGCGTGGCGCTATAAACTCCTGGCGACGAAGCCCGATGCGCCGCTCTTTCCTCCAGTGAGCTTCTGGGGACTGAACTCGCCTGGGAACTACCGCGAGCTCAGACCGAACGGGCTCGACTACCGAAAGCCCATGAACCGATCGGCTGTGACCGCGATCCTCCGCCGCATCGCTGACAAGGCCGGCTTTTCTGCCGAGGAGAAGTTAGCAGTGCACGGGCATGCCTTCCGCCACTTCGCGGCGACGGCGATGAGCCGGCAAGGAAAGCCCATCCGGGAGACGCAACAGATCCTCGGGCACGCGAGCATCGTGACGACCGAGACCTACGTCGAGGACATCACGAGCCCCGAGGCGCTCTCTGCTCAGAACGAGATCCTAGACTACATCGCCGGCGGCGAGCGCCCGCGTGGGGCGCCGGCTCCCGAGCCCCGTCGCCCCATTGTCGAAACCCACGGCATCGCCGTTCCGGCGCCGGCTCCGGAGCCCGAGACCTCGGAAGTCGGCCTTCCCGCGGAAGCACCGAAAGTGAAGGCGCTGCCGGAGATCCAGAAGACTGCAAAGGGCCTGGTGGCGCTCGCGCCGAAGGCCGTCCCGCCTGAGGTTCTCGAAGTCGAGCACGGGATCTCTTCTGGCTCGCCCTACTACGCGTACGAGGGAGCTGACCAACTCCATTTCACCATGGTCGAACCGCGAAGCGGCGCGAAGCGGGAAACGCTCTACACCAAAGGCTCCAAAGAGTACGTGCAGCGAGAGCCCTGGCTCCGCGAGCATTACGATCCATGGCCCTTGAGCTACGGCATCGGAGAGAACAGCCTCCTTCCGTGGTTTGCTCGAGGGGCCGCCTCCTCGAGCGGCGAAGTCAAAGTCGAAGTCCGAACGAAGGACGGAAAGAAAGTCGTGACGGTGCCGCCGCTCCCCGTGTTCGCGGGCGAGCAGCTCTATTCGGAAGCGAAGGCGCCGACTCTCTGGAAGCGCGTTCTCGAGCTCCGGGAGAGATGGCTTCGAACGGCGCCAACGAAGGCCTTCGGGCTCGACCGGTGGTGGGGCGCCTTTCAGGAGATCCAGCGAGGCCTCGCGCGAGGCACGGGCGGCGCCTTCCCCGTCGTTCCGTTCGATGCCCTCGGCACAGTCGGTACCAACATTCGAGCTCACGACGAAGAGTACCTCGCGGCATGGCTCGAGAAAAACGCCGACAGGTACACGACGACCGTTCGCGCCTTCGAAGGCATCGAGCGGCCGCGCGGCGGATCACTTACCGACGAGGAGTGGCTCTCGTTTCAGGAGAAGTTTGCCGCCGCAAGCCTCATCGGCGTGAGTCCCGCCGAGGAGCTTCCTGATTGGTTCATGCTGGACGATCCGGTGCGCGACATTTACGACCACTCGAGCGAAGAATGGGAATGGTTCGAGAAATGGATCGGCGCCGTCACCGGGCAGCGCCTGACGCCTGCACGAGATGCCGAGCGTGCTCGTGACGCCGCCTTCGCGTCCACCGCCATCGAGACTCGCATCGAAGAGGCGCGTGAGCTTCTCGCGGCCTACTTCGAAAGCGTCGAAGATCTCAAGAATCAACCGAAGGGCGAGGACGCCGACAGGGAGCGAGAAGTCATTCGTCTCCTTCGAGACAGACTCCTAGCGCTGGGCGTTCCCGATCCGGGGGCGACGAAGGGGCTCGCCAGAGATCTAAAGGCTCGCATCGAAGAGCTCATCGCCCTCGGCTTTCCGTCCGCCGACGTCGAGCTCGTCGATCCGAACGTCCTCCGGAGCGCGCTCTTCGACAAGGACACGTTCCGAATCGACACAAGCAAAAAGACGATCTCGCACACGCCGGAATTCCAGAAAGACTTCGCCGAGCGCTACGACGGCAGGGACTCAGAATGCGTCGCCCGAAGAGCGGCGCGCGGCATGTGGGAGCACGTGAAGCGGCACGGGATACCGGTAAAGCGCGGCGCGGAGCGCTCTAGCGAGTACAGCCTGCTCTATTCCGTGATGCTCTCGTACCTTTCCTGGATCGTGCCGTGCCCCGAGGCCATCGAAGAGCGCATGGGCAAGGAGCGGAGCGCCCGGATGCGCTACCTCACGGGCTTTCGGCGGGCGAGCGCCCGAGTGCTCCGTACGGGCGACGTCGACGAGCCTGGCCTCCGCCGAATTGCCGTGGAGGA
>JAQTNG010000474.1 GCA_028714015.1 Elusimicrobiota bacterium
GGATCTGTTTCTTTCCGTTCTCGTCGGTCGCGAAGACGACCGGCTTTCCACAGTAGCGACAGGGGGTCACTTCTTCTCGTCCTTGTTCTCGATGCGCGCCGTCGCTCCGTCCAGCTCGTCGGGGAGTCCGCCGTTGGTCTCCTCCGCCGGCTGCCCGCTGACCGCGAAGGCATCCTCGACCGTGACCTGTCGGTCCTTGATCGCGTTGCCGATCCCGATGAGGTCCGCGTACTCCTCCTCGGTGATTTCGGCCACGGCATGCTTCAGGTAGCCCTCGAGCATCTCCTGCGTCACGCCGATCTTCGCGAAGCTCCGCACGAGCCCCGCGCCCTTCTTGGCTCCGTCCCACGTCTCCTCCGGCTTCTTTCCGGCCGCGATCTCCCGCGCCCTTCGGTAGTAGGACGCCACGAGATAGGCCGGGAGGGATTCAAGGATCGCGTTTCGCTCGACCTTGCTCGCTCCGATCGCTAGCGCCTTCGCGACCTTGTCATCGGAGAGCTTGTAGACCCCCGCGCCCTTGAACTTCGTTCCCCATTTGCTGACCGGGAAGACGCGGTCCTTGCGGTAGCCTGTCTCGAAGTCGATCACGACGGCTTGGAGCATGACCTGGCGGTCGTCCTCGGAGATGATCCGGCCGGAGGACACGGAGCAATTGCCCCATCGCCGGATCAGGGCGCGCGCCGCTTTCACCGAAGGTCCCTCGACGTTGTTCGAAGGACAGTTGCACTTCTTCCTGTCCGCGCAGCCCTGGACGTGGTCCTTGTAGGGGATGACGTAGTAGTTCTTCGACGCCTCATCCGGCACGAGCTCAAGCTCCCGGAGCGCGCCGGCGAGCACCTTCTCTTCGTCCCGGGGCTTGGCGATCGCGATCGCCCGGATCGTGTCGTTTTCGACCTGCACGAGCTGAACGCCCGCGCGGATCAGAGAGCCCGCCACGGAGTCTTCGGTCGGCGTGAAATCGGGTATCACTTCGGCTTGTATCGCCATGGAATGTTTCCCCTGTTCTTTCTCTTGTTCGTGGTTCAGGACTGCGGCCGACGCGCACCCTTCGCGACGTAGCGGCACAAGCCTGTCGAGTAGAAGCCGCAGAAACGAGCGGAACAGAACCAGTTGTCCGGATTGGTCGGCAGGAAGATCTCTTTCTCGATCCCCTCCTTGACCGCCGCGATCCGGTCCACCATGGCGGTCATGTCGACGCGGTCGCGCTGAGTATCCAGGCGGTACGTGCCGAGCGTCCCGGAGGGCGTCCGCACGAGATAGTCGAGCGTGAAGGTCTCGGCCCGCTTGATCCCCGTTTGCTTCGCGTGGACGGCGTCGAGCATCGCGTACATCGTCAGTTGACCAGACTTCTCGGCCTCGTCATCGGACGGTTTCTTGCCGGAAGTCTTCAGGTCGCGGATCCCGCCCGACTCTTCCTTCACGTCGAGCACTCCGACGAGCGAGGTCCCGATTCTCGGGATGTTCGCGACGACCTTGACCTCGACGCCCTCTTGCTCATGGCCGCCTCCGTCCACGAACAGAAGCGGCTGCACCGTCGGGGCAACCTTCTCGCGATGGAGTTTCGCGAGGCTCGTCGAGAAGTCCTTGGCCTCGCCCTTCACGACGTTGAGCCCGCGGCCCTGCTCCTCGTCCGTGAGTACGACCTGGCCGTGAAACTGCTCCTCGACGTTGTCTGCGGCGGCCTGCTCCAACTCCTCGACGGGCAGGTCCACGCGACTGCGCGCCTTCTGCCGGAGGTTCTTCTCGGCCGAGGCGTGGACGGCCTTCCCCTGAATCAGGCTGATCCCGGGCGGGGTGTAGCCGTGCAGCTTGACGAGAAGGTACTGATTCCCGCAGCGGAGATACTGGTTGATGGCGGAGATACTGAGGCGGTCGGCCTTCATTGACTCTGACCTTCCTGGCGGGGTAACGTTGGCCCGCTCTTCTTTTCTCTAGACTCGTTCGTAGCGCGCCGGGGATTCCAGCCCCGGCGTTTTTTTCATCTCTTCGGCGTGCTCCTCGTCGGCGGCGCGTCTCTCGGTCCGCCTGTCGCCGCAACGGGCGCTCGCCTCGTTTCTGTCGCCAGCTCGACCTGCCCTTCATCGAAGATCTGTATCTCGACGGGCTTGCCTTCATGGAGCACTGACGGGCTCACGGAGAGCCGCACACAGCCGTACAGGTATTCGTGTCTGCCCGTGACGATCCCTTCGAATCCTGTGATCGTGTCGCGGACCTTGCTTCCGAGCTTCACCATGCTGTTCCTCCTGAGAGTTTCATTTCACGGCAGCCCCGTCAGCCCGTGGACCACGAACAGCACCGCGCCCGTCACGAGCAGGAGCGCGATCGTCTCAACGAGCCATCGCATGACGCGGTGCTCCTGGCGGGCTTCCTCCTCGGCGCCCCAATACGCCGGGGCGATCTGCCGTTCGATGATCGGCTCGCTTGCCCTGCGGCTGAGCACTTCGGCCAGGTGGCGGTGATCGACATGACCGCGCGAGCCGAGGATCGCGACGGGGGGAACCACGGCGGAGGGCTTCATTCGACGCTCCTCCTCATCGCACCATCGAACCATTCGCTTCGCGCGGACTTGCGCCCCTGGTCGAAGGCCTCGTTGAATGCGAGCGCCTCGCTCCAGTCCGATCCGACTGCCGATCCGACCGCGATGATGGCGAGCACGAGGCTCGCGCCGCTCGTTGTATGGGGAATGCCCTCAAAGAGGGGGCAGTCGTCCTTGAGCGCGTGCGGGCACGGCTGCGGATGCCCAATCGCAAGATCGATCCGCTTGGCGATGGTCGTCACTGGCCGCTCCC
>JAQTNG010000475.1 GCA_028714015.1 Elusimicrobiota bacterium
TGCCCCGGCTCGGCCTGCGGCGGGAAGTGGGCGCGGAGGAAGGCGAGCATAGGTTTATAGGCCGTTGACTCATATCCTTGTGTATCGCGCACGATCTGTATGGCCTCTAACGCGAGGGCCTCGTAGTCTTTCGCTTCGTTGGGCATCTTCGCTTCCTCCTATTTGACCGTGAAGCCGGGCATGTGGCGGGAGACGATCTCGGAGAGTATTTCTTGATTGGGATAGCCGCCGCCAACTTCCATGAGGTTATCCACGGCCAGCCTCCTAGAAGGGAATGTCATCCGAGAAGTCATCACGCGGCGCCGGCGCCGCGCCACCGGTACTGCTCGACGGATGCCCTCCTGGTGCGCCTGCCGATGATGCCTTCGCCGCGTCCTGCCGCCCCTGCCCCGCGTCCTTCGGATCGAAGAGCGAGAGCATGACGTTGCCCCTATTCTCGGGGTCGGGCACGCCTGCGGGATTGAACCAGCGATCGAGGAGGATGAAGCGGCCGCCCTCGGCCGTCTCCATCTCCACGCCTACCTTCTGCCACTTCTTCTTTTCCTGGTCGCCGACTCGGAAGGTTCCGACGACGACGCAGAGCTCGTGCCTGATTTTGCTGGACATGCTTGCCTCCGATAAAAAATGCATGCGGGATCGTCGCCTGAGACGACTAAGAGCGAGAGCTCGCAGAATCGTTCCCCCGGCCGCAATCGCGACGCGCACCGACACCAGCAGCTTCCGCAGGTCGGCGTCGGCGTCGTTCGCTCCCGTGGGTCCGTCGGATCGCGGCCGACGAGCATGTCGCGCACGTACTCGCGCGTCAGGCATATGCCGTCGTCATCGATGGTCTGCTCGATGGCCTCGGTGATCTCCTCCTCGGTCGGCTCCCGGATCTTGGGAGCCGAGGGAGGAGGGAGGTCGTCGAAGAGAGAGGGCTCGTCGGTCACGAGTCCATTCCCAGAGCCTTGCGAATCTCGAATGCCTTGTCAGCCCTGCCTAAGGCGAGACCACGCTCGAATGCCTTGTTCGCGAAGTCGAGAGCTATCATGATCTGGTCGTTGGTCCACGCTGCGGGGAAGTCGAAGAGCTTGTCGCCCTCGGTGTTGCGAAGCCGCGCGATCTCGGGAAGGTCCAAGACCTCTCGATCGATCCAAGCGTCGACGGGGTGGCAGTACTTCATGGCGTTACCGCCTCGATCTCCAGCCGTGCGACCTCGTTCAGCTTCTCGAGCTTTGCCCGCTGATCGGCGATGTGCGCGACGATGACGGCACGAGCGATGCGGGGCTCGACGTTGTAGAGCCGATACCCATCGGACGAACTCGGCCAGCCGAGCTGACAGCACCGAAAAGAGGACTGGATATCGCCATGGAAGCCGACGCGCTCCTCTTGTTTCGCGAGTTGCTCGTCTACCTCCGCGAGGAGCTTTTCGCCAGCCTCGATGTCGCGGTAGACGCGCCCGAGCTCCTTGAGTGTTTCGTGTGTGATCACGCCGCTATCCCTCCCTCGTCCTTCTTCTCCCGCGGCCCGAGGGCCGTGACGTCCAAGGTCACCGCCGCCATTGCGATGATGTCGGGCGAGTGCGTCGTCAAGAATGTCTGATAGCGCCCCGACTCCTTGTGAGCCTCGAGGAGCATGCGGAAGTAGTCCTGCCTGTCCTTCGGGTATAAGGCGCCATCGGTCTCGTCGAGGAAGGCCGTCATGAACTTGATGTTCCCGTTGCGTGCTCGGATGATCGCGAAACTGTCGTAGAGAACCTTGCGAATCCACACCATTTCTCCGCCGGAACACGTCGCTATTTCCTGACGCTCGCCGTCCGGGCCGACGTAGAAGATAAGAAAGTCCTCGATCTGCTTCGCCTTCTTGGCGCTACCCGAGGAAATGCGCGTGGTGTCGATCTCGATATACCCCTCGCGGCCGGAGCTCCGCAGAAGCCGGGTCGCGATGTCGGCGATGGAGGGGGCGAGGGCGTCGAGCTCGAGGTCGCGGACGCCGTCGATTGCACGCTCGAGGATCCGCCACTCGGCGAGCTCGGATGCCTTGGTCTCGCGCTCACTCTTGGCCAGATCGCGCTCAGCCCGGCGCTTCTCGGCGTCGGCGATGGCCTCGGTCTTTGCCTTGATGGTCGCGCGGGCGGCCGCGGCCGCCTCCCGGGCCGCGGTCAGGCGGTCACGGGATCCGGCGATCTCGCGGTCCTTCGCCTCGAGCTGTGGGCGTTCGTCTACTCCGGGCTCGCCGAGAGCGGTGCGCTCCTCCTGGAGCCGGGCCTGTCGCTGCCGCGCCTCGTCCTGCCGCTTCCGGGCCTCCTCGATCCTGACCGCGGCCGACTCGCCGTCCCGGAGCCGGGCTTCGGTGTCGTCGCGGTTCGTCCATCCCAGCGCGAGCTCGGTCTCTTCGAGCTCGGAGGCGCCGGGGAAGGGGGCACTCTCCGCCGGCGGTGGGATCTGAATGGCGTCGAGAACGGCCTGGGCGGCGTCTACGGCGGCGCGGGCGTCCTGGGAGGCGGCCGCAAGCCCGGCGAGGGCTTCCTGGGCGTCCTTGGCCGCCTTGACCAAGGTTTAGAGCGCCTGGAGGTTCGCGCGCGCGCGCTCCTCGGCCCGTCCGGCCTCGAGGTTGTCTGCGCTGGCCTGGGAGGCGGCGGAAGCGGCTGCCTTGCCCTTGGCCTCGAGTTCATGCAGCTTCTCGGCGTCGGCATGGGCCGGCGCGGGGTGGTCGGCGCCGCCGCAGAGGGGACAGGGCTCGCCATCGTGGAGCTCGTCGACGAGGGAGGCTAGAGCCTTGGTCTCGGCGTGGACCTTCCGAAGGGCC
>JAQTNG010000476.1 GCA_028714015.1 Elusimicrobiota bacterium
GGTGGACTGCTTCGGCGGCGGCGGCGTCCACCGGCCGAACGCGGAGAGGACCGTCCACCCCCGCTTCGTCTACTATTGGGAGCAGCTCGACTACGATCCGGTCCGCAACACGGCCCATTGCGCGATCCACTTCAAGCCGAAGGGCCGCCGGAAGATCAAGAACGTCTTCACCTACGATTGGCGCCTCTGGTCGATCGCGGAAATACGCGAGCTGATGGCCGAGGCCGGCTTTCGCCGGTCGCACGTCTACTGGGAAGGCGACAGCGGCAACACGGGCAACGGCAAGTTCGCCCGCGACGAGAACGGCGGCAAGGAAGAGGTCTGGATCTCCATGATTTTGGCGGAGAAGTAGCGCGCAAACAGGAGCATCGCCCATGAACATCCGCGTGGCGCTCGTCGTGCTGTCTTTCGGCCTCAGCATCGCGACGGGCCTGGCGCTCTCGAAGCGCGGCCCGGCGGCGTCCTCCGAAGCGAAGCGCTCGCGCCCCCTCATCGGGCTCTCGATGGACACGCTCAAGGAGGAGCGCTGGATCAAGGACCGCGACATCTTCGTCGCCAAGGCCGGAGAGCTCGGCGCGGACGTCCTCGTCCAGGCCGCCAACGGCGACGACACCCGCCAGATCCAGGACATCGAGGCCCTGCTCTCGCGCGGCGTGGACGTGCTGATCGTCGTGCCGCACAACGGGGCGGCGATGGCCAAGGCCGTGACGCTCGCGCACGACGCGGGCGTGCCCGTGATCTCCTACGACCGCCTGATCACCGGGGCCGACGTGGACCTCTACGTGAGCTTCGACTCCGTGAGCGTCGGCGAGGCGCAGGCGCGATTCCTTCTTGAGAAGCTCAAGAGGAAGGGCCCGGGCAAGCACAAGATCGTCCGCATCCACGGCGCCAAGACCGACAACAACGCCCTCCTCTTCAAGCAGGGCCAGGACAACCTGATCGTGCCCGCGATCGCGCGCGGCGAGATCGAGGTCGTCCACGAGGACTGGGCGGAGAACTGGACGCCCGAGAACGCGAAGAAGATCATGAACGCCGCGCTGACCAAGAACGGGGCCTCCATCGACGGCGTGCTCGCGGCCAACGACGGCACGGCCGGCGGCGCGATCCAGGCTCTGCTCGAGGAAGGCCTCGCGGGCAAGGTGATCGTGACGGGCCAGGACGCCGAGCTCGCGGCCTGCCAGCGCATCATGGCCGGCACCCAGGCGGTGACGATCTACAAGCCGGTCAGCAAGATCGCCGCGCAGGCCGCCGAGGCCGCGTACAAGATCGCCAAGGGCAGGCCCGTGATCGCGCGCGCCGAGACGGACAACGGCAAGGTCAAGGTTCCCTCCATCATGCTCGAGGTCGTCGCCGTCACGAAGGACAACATGAACGAGACGATCGTGCGCGACGGCGTGCACACGGCCGCCGAGCTCGCCGGAGCGAAGGCGAAGTGAGCCAGGAGCCGCTCCTCCGCGCCGAAGCCATCACCAAGCGCTTCCCCGGCGTCACGGCGCTGTCCGGCGTGACCTTCGACCTCGCCCCCGGCGAGATCCACGCTCTCTGCGGCGAGAACGGCGCGGGCAAGTCCACTTTGATCAAGCTCTTGAGCGGCCTTCATCCTCACGGGTCCTATGAAGGGGAGCTGACGGTGTCGGGGCGCCCCGCGCGCTTCAAGTCGGTCGCCGACGCGGAGAAGGCGGGCATCGCGGTGATCTGCCAGGAGCTGGCTCTTGTCCCCGAGATGACCGCTGCTGAAAACCTGTTCCTCGGCGCGGAGCCGACGCGCCTGGGGCTCATCGACTGGGACCGCGTCTACGCCGAGGCGAAGGCGCTGTTCGAGCGCTTCGGCGTGCGCATCGATCCGCGCGCGCGCACCGGCGACCTGGGCACGGGGCAGCAGCAGCTCATCGAGATATTGAAGGCGTTAAGGAAAGATTCGCGCGTCCTGATCCTCGATGAGCCGACCGCCGCGCTCACCGAGACCGAGACGGCCGTGCTCATCGGCATTCTCAAAGACTTGCGCAAGCGCGGCATCGCCTGCATCTACATCTCGCACCGCCTCGAGGAGGTCTTCGAGCTCGCGGACCGCATCACGGTCCTGCGCGACGGCTCGACGGTCGCCACGCTCGTCCGGGCGGCGACGGATGTCTCCTCGGTGATCCGCCACATGGTCGGCCGGGAAATAAAAGATCTCTTCCCGCGCCGAGCTTCCCCGCCGGGCAAGGCGCTCCTGCGCGTGTCGGGCCTCAGCGCGGCTCCCGGAGAGAATAAGCCCGCATTTCTCAGGAACGTGTCGTTCGAGGCGCGCGCGGGCGAGGTCCTCGGCTTCGGCGGCCTCATGGGCGCCGGACGCAGCGAGCTGCTCATGCACCTGTTCGGCGCGTGGGGCAGGCGCCTTTCCGGGACGGTGGAACTGATGGGCGAGCGGCTTGGCGCCGTGACGCCGGAGACGGCGCTGGAGAAGGGCTTGGCCCTGGTCACCGAGGACCGCCGCCGCTTCGGGCTCGTGCTCGAGCATCCGATCAGCTTCAATCTCTCCCTGTCCTCCCTCAAGAAGCTCACCGCCGGCCTCCTCCTCGACCTCCGCCTGGAAACGGCCAAAAACGAGGAGCAGGCGCGCGCCCTGCGGGTGAAGGCCCCCGATCTCGGCGTCCGCGTCGGCGGGCTTTCGGGCGGAAACCAGCAAAAAGTCGTCCTCGGGCGGGTTCTGATGGCCGAGCCGTCGGTCATCTTCCTCGACGAGCCGACGAGGGGCATCGACGTCGGCGCCAAGATCGAGGTGTACGAGATCATCAACGCC
>JAQTNG010000477.1 GCA_028714015.1 Elusimicrobiota bacterium
GGTGCGCGGCCGGGAGAATGCCAAGGCGGGGCTCGCCCGTTTGCGCGCGATCTATGAGATATCGGTCTCGACCGGCGGCGTCGTGGCCAAGCGCAAGACCTGGAAGATCGAACTGCGGCTGCGCTCCGGCGCGCTGCGCCGCGCGCTGTGGGTGGACCGCGACAGCGGCCTCCTTATGAAGCGCGAGACCTACCGCGACGACGGCTCCCTGGCGCGGCGCGAGCGGATCGTGAAGCTGGCGATGCCGGCCTCCGTCGATCCGGCCTCGTTGAAGCCGGACCCGTCCGCCGGGCCCTGGGTGCCGGACGGCTTCGTGTTCACGGGCGAGAGCGGCGGGGTTCGGCGCTGGTCGAACGGGCTCGAGAGCTATGAGGTCCGGACCGTCGGCGGGAAGGCCATCGTGTCCGGAGACCTCGCCGAGGACGACGCGGCGCGCGTGCTCGAGTCGGCTTCCAAGTGACGATCATGGACCCTGAACGCCCGCGAGAAAAGCTGGCGCGCCGCGGTCCGGAGGCCCTCACCGACACCGAGCTCGTCTCCGTCATCCTCGGCGTCAACGAGGCTCGGGCGGCGTCCATCGTCAAGGAAAGCTCCGGGCGAGGCCGCGAGGCCGCCCTCGAGGAGTACGCGAAGCGCCGCCGCGCCTTCGATCCTCGCCCGATCGTGGACGGGGCGCGCGCGGCCGCGGGCCTCGTCCCGTCCGAGGTCCGCGGCGCCCGCAAGGAGCATTTCCTGGTCATGTGCTTGAACGCTCGCCGACAGCTTTTGCGCATCGAAACGGTCTCGGTCGGGACCCTGTCGGCGAGCCTCGTGCACCCGCGCGAGGTCTTCTCCCCAGCGATCGCCAACGGCGCCGCCGCCGTCGTCGCCGTCCACAACCATCCCTCCGGGGATCCTTCGCCCTCGGCCGAGGACCGCGAGGCGACGCGCCGCCTGCAGCGCGCGGGCGAATTGCTCGGCATACCGCTGGCCGACCATGTGATCGTCTCGGAGTCGTCGTTCTTCAGCTTTCGAGAAAGCGGCTTGCTTTAACTGTTTCCAGGAAACAGTGATTATCAGCAATAAAGGCCCGGCAAGAGCTAAAATCACTCGATGCTTCCCGTTCTGATGCTTTTCCTGATTCCTGTCGGCGGCGGCATCCCCGCCGGCGTGCTGCTCGCGCGCAAGAGCGGCCTCGCCTGGCCGGCGGCCGCGGGGCTTTACTTCATATCCGACGTGATCCTGGCCTTCGCGTTCGAGCCCATACTCCGGCTGTTCGTCTCGCTCGGAAGGAAGATCCCGGTTCTCGCGCGCGTGGCCGCCGCGATGAAGGTCATCATGGACCGCACCGCGGCCCACTACGGCGGGGTGGGCGCGGGGCCGTTCACGCTCGTCATGATCGCCTTCGGCGTGGATCCGATGACGGGCCGCGCCGCGGCGATGGCTGCCGGGCACGGCTTCGTCGCGGGCTGGGCGATCGCGATCGCGGGCGACATGCTCTACTACGGCGTCATCGCGTACACGACCCTGCGCTTGAACGCCTACTTCAAGGACCCGAACACGACGATGATGATCGTCCTCGGCGCGATGATCGTCGTGCCCGTATTGGTGCGCCGCGTGAAATTGGCATACTCTAAAAAGTGATCCCGCGCGCCCGAATCGCCGTTCTCGCCGCCGCCGCCCTCCTCTCGGGCTGCGACACCTACCATTATCTCGCGGGAACCCTCCAGGAGCAGGGCCGGCGGCCGGTCCAGGCCGTCAAGCAGTATGAAAAATTCCTGGCTTCGCGCCCGAAGGATCCGCGTGCCTGCGAAGTTCGCCTGCGCGCGGCCGAGCTGTACCGGACCGTGTTCGGTCGCTGCGGCGAGGCGCGCGCGCATTACGAGGCCGCCGCCCGGGATTTCCCGCGCCAGACCGCCTGCCTGGCGCGGGCCAAGACCGGCCTGCTGCGCTGTCCCGACTACTTCCCGACCGACACGGGCCGGACCTGGGTGTACGTCGACAGCGCCAGCGGCGGCAAGGCGATGCGGCTCGAATGGGTCGCGCGGGCGTCCTCGGGGACCGTCGGCTCGATCTCGTCGGCGCTGTACGCCGGCGACAAGCGCATACAGGCCAAGATCGAGTATTACCAGAAAGCCGACTGGGCCGTGTGGCGCGTGGACAAGGACGGGCGCGAGGCGATCCTCCGTTATCCCTACAGCGAGGCGATGACCTGGAGCGCCAGGCGCGGCAAGTCGAAGGTCGAGTACCTCGTCGTCTCGGGCTCGACGACGGTCAAGGCGGCCGCCGGGACCTTCACCGCCTGCCTCAAGATCCGGGAGAAGGACTCCGCCTTCAAGACCTCCTGGCGCTACGACTACTACTGCCCCGGCGTCGGCCGGGTCAAGACGACGATCGGCGGCCCGGGCTTCGAGAATCCGAACACCGAGCTCAGCCGCTACGACGGAGGAATGGTAGAATACCTGCGGTGAAGCTCCCCCGCCCCCTGTCCCACTCGTCGATCACGCTCTACAACGAGTGCCCGCAGAAGTGGAAGTTCAAGTACATCGACGCGATCCCGGAGAAGCCGAAGCACTTCTTCTCCTACGGCCGCAGCGTCCACGCGGCGCTCGAGTATTTCTACAGCCCCAAGGAACCCAAGGCGCCTTCGCTCGAGGACCTGCTCAGGCACTTCCGCGAGATCTGGGAGAAGCCCGGCTACCGCGACGAGAACCACGAGACCGAGCTCTTCGAGGAGGGCCGCCAGCTCCTGACGCGTTTTTACGATAAGCATGCCAAGTCGTTCC
>JAQTNG010000478.1 GCA_028714015.1 Elusimicrobiota bacterium
CGGCGCCGTCACGGGCCTCACGATACTCAAGAACCAGCTCAAACAGACCGCCGAGAACGGCATCGAGTTCAGCCGCTCCTTCGCGCAGCTCGCCTCCCGTGCGGATCTCTCGGCCAGCCGGGTGAAGAAGCTGCGTGACGAGGTGTTCAACCTCGGCAAGGCCGGCGCGAGCCTTCAGTCCCTGCCCGGCGCGATCGGCGAGATCTACGGCGCCAACGGCGGCGACATGAACAAGGCCATGTCGGTCATGGACCCGATCGCGAAGACGGCCGCCATGGGCGACAAGGATGCCGAGAGCATCGCGAAGTTCGTGACTGAGCGCCTCAAGGGCGAGGGCCGCGAGATCAATAAAGAGAACGTCACGAGCGTGCTTCAGTCGCTCAACCTCGCCCAGCGCGGCGGACAGTTCGCGAACCAGGGCGAGGCGATGCAGGCCTTCCGGGGCGCGGACGCCGACGTGAAGGGCCGGGCCCATGTCTCGGACCGCGAACTCGCCGCGATGATGGCGGCGGCGACTCGAGTGGGCCAGGACAAGGAATCGAGCACGGCGGCCGTGACCGCCTTGATGCGCGCCTCGGTGCAGGAGTTCGGCGGCGACGCGAAGCTGGCGGGCTTCCTCGGGATCGACTCACTCCAGAGCGGCGGCAAGTTTGACCCCTCGAAGCTGGGCGCGGCTGCCGCGAACATGAAGAAGTCGGGTCTCAGCGGGAACCAGCAGATCGAGATGTTCCAGCAGCTCGGCATGAGCGAGAAGGAATCTCAGGGCCTGCTCGCGATCCTGAAGGACGTCGGCAAGTTTCAGGACGGCATGAAGCAGGTGAACGCCGACCAGAAGACGCTCGAGCAGTCGTTCAATGAGAGCACGGACAATCTCTCGGACGGGATGGAGCGGCTCCGGAACCGCATGACGAAGGGCATCGACCAGATCGTGAGCCCATTCGAGGGGACCGCGAAGTCGGTCATGGGCGGCCACCTGGGCGATGCGCTGATGGGGCTCCCGAGCGCGGTAGGCGGATCCGCGAAGGGCATGGCCGAGAACCCGGGGCTCGTCGCGGGCGGCATCATCGCATCGGTCATGGCCGGGTCACTCGGTAAGAAGCTGGGCCTCTTCCCTGGCGGCGGTCTCGCCTCAGGGGTCGCCACGGGCAAGGCGCTTCAGGGCGCCGGCGTCACACCGGTCTTCGTCGTTAACGCGCGGGAGATCAGTTCGTCGGGCGCGACCGATGACTTCCTGAAGAAGACTGAAGCGATGGCGGGCGGCGGCGCAGGCGTCTCGAAGCTGAGCAAGCTGGGGATGCTCAAGTACGGATCGGTCGCCGCAGGCGCGGGCATGGCAGCCGGGGCTGCGGCCGAAGGCATCATGCAGCCGGGCGGCATCGGTGAGGCAGCGAAGGCCGTCGGCCTCGAGTCGCTCGGAGAGAAACTCCTCAAACTCGAGGAGTCGTTCTCGAAGTGGGCGGGTGAAGTTTCCGGCATGCACTCGAGCGGCGTGAATGTGAAGGTCGAAGTCGAATCTAAGGACCCGGCGTTCCGAGCTCGCCCGAAGGCCTCCGATAACGCGACGAACCCGAGGGGCCCATAAATGGCATTCCCAGAACTCCCAGACGTCGGGGCGCTCCTCGGCCTCACCTCGACGAAGCCCGAAGGCGGCTCCACGCGCAAGGTCACGGACGGCACTTTCAAGGGGTACACCTTTCACATCGCAAAGCCGACGAAGGCGAAGCCGCACGGGATCTCGTCAGAGGAGAGCCATACCGGCCGCCGCCTGCAGATGATCGAGCGCGCCCTGGTCGACGGGGGCCCGGTGCGCGACTGGGGACGAAAGCACATTGTCCACACGGTGAACGTCGTGTTCATCGGCCCTCACTATCACCGGGAGTTCGAGGCCTTCGAGAAGATACTGAACGAGGGCACGGCCGGGATCCTGGTCCTCCCGAATTGCAGGCGGGCTCTCGTCGCCTTCTTTCAGGACATGGATTCGTCGGTCGCGGTCGAGGACGGCGAATCAAAGCGCGTCCGCGTCACATGGGTCGAACACCGCGAGGGCGGCAAGCAGATCGCGACCGGCACGGCCGCGGCCCCGACCATCGATGACTCGAAGGGCGTGCTCGACTCCGACGTCGATAAGGCGAAGAGTTTCCTCCAGGACAATCCGCTGATCAACGGCATCAAGTTTCTCGAGAGCGGCCTCTCTCAGGTGCGGAGCGCGACGAACGCGGTGCTGACGCTCGAGCAGGGGGTCCGGAACCGGATCAAGCAGCTCGCCGCGAACATTAACGGCACGCTCGATCTCATCAAGTCGGCGACGAAAGAGATCAAGAGCCTCTTCGGCAAGGACAAGAAGTTCGCCCGCGAGGTGAACGCCGCGGCCACATCGGTGAAGAAGCGCCTCGGGCTCGATCGGGAGACGGGCCAGGTGCTGGCGGACTTCAATGAGCCCGACACGGTCACCCCTCCAGTCGATCCGCTGGTGAAGCCTGAGACCGAGAGCGACGTCGAGATCTCGGCCGACAACCTGACTTCCCCGGCCGCCGTGCAGGTGTTCGCCGATCAGGTGATCGCGCAGCTCGAGGCCGACCTGACGGAACTCGCCGAGGCGTCCGACGGGCGAACCGACGACGTTACGATGGGCGTGACGGCAGCGCTCAACTCGTTCGAGAACTTCATCGCGGCCGTGGTCACCATCGAGCGGAAGACCGTCATCGTGCCCGATGACATGAGCCTGGGTGAGGTGCTCTTTCATA
>JAQTNG010000479.1 GCA_028714015.1 Elusimicrobiota bacterium
ACGACAAGGCGCGCCTGTACGCGGCGCTGCGGCTCGCGGGCCTCGTGCCGGTGAAGTCCTGGCACGGGCTGGGCGCGCTCGGGCGTCTCAAATCGAGCGGCCGCCTCGTCGTCCTCGCGCGCAAGCTGATTCGTTAGCCCGCGCGGTTCCGAGGGGGATCGAGGGCCAGCCGCAGAGCCTCGGAGACCTGCTCGATGCTGTAGGGCTTGCCCAGCGCCCCGGAGAAGCCTTGGGCGGCATATTCCGCCATGACCGGGTCGTTGGAGTAGCCGCTCGACACGATGGCCTTCGCTTTGGGATCGAGGGCCTTGAGCTTGCCGATCGTCTCCTTGCCGCCCATTCCGCCGGCGACGGTCAGGTCCATGATGACCGCATCGTAGGGCTTGCCCGCCTCCAGCGCCCGGCGATAGGCGTCGAGAGCGGCCTGGCCGTCCGCCACGGTCTCGGCCTGATAGCCCAGTCGTTCGAGCATGCGCTTCAAGACTTTGGCGAGCGGGGCCTCGTCGTCCATGATGAGCACTTTGCCGCTGCCGGTCGTGAGCGCCGGGCGCGCCTGCTCGGCCGGTATGTCCGCGGCGTCCGCGGCCGGGAAGTGGAGGGTGAAGACCGCCCCGGCCCCCGGCTTCAGTTCAGCGCCGATGTTTCCGCCGTGCTTGGCCATGATGGAATAGCACATCGCCAGACCGAGGCCCCGGCCCACGCCCTTGGTGCTGAAGTAGGGGTCGAAAATCTTGGAGAGATGCGCGGGCTGGATTCCAGAGCCTTGGTCCGAGACCGTCAATCGGACATAGCGGCCGGCCGCCCGGTGCGGCTGCTCGTTCATTTCCAGGGTGACGACCGCGGCACGCATGGTGATATCCCCGCCCAGAGGCATGGCTTGAGCCGCGTTGATGACCAGGTTCTGGATCACCTGGGAGATCTGATCCTTGTCGACGTTCACGGCCAAAGGGCTGTCTCCAAGGTCGAAGACGCAGCGCGCGTTCGAACCCCGAGCCGCGAAGCCGGCCACCCGTGTGAGCAGGAAGCGCAGGTCCAGGACCTTGACGATCGGGCTTCCTCCCTTGGAGAAGGTCAGCAGTTGGTTCGAGAGGTTGTTCGCGGTCCCGCAGGCCTCCTGAGCCTCTTTGACCAGTTCCGCGGCCTCGCCGCCGGCCTTCATTCCCGATTGCAGAAGGGAGAGGTTTCCTAGGATGGCGGTGAGTATGTTGTTGAAGTCATGGGCGATGCCGCCGGCCAATGCCCCCAGGGACTCGAGCTTCTGCATGTTCCCGAGCGCCGCCTCCGCCTGCTTGTGCTCGGTGATGTCCATGTAAGTTCCGAGCACGCCGATGATCTCGCCCTTTGAATCGCGCAGGGGTATTTTGCTCGTCAGAAGAACGATGGCATTCCCTTCGGGGGTCGTTTGGGGCTCTTCGATGAGCAGCTTTGGAAGGCCGCTCTCGATGACCTGGCGGTCATCGCCGCGATATGATTCCGCCTGCTCACGCCAGCCCATCTGAAAATCATCTTTGCCGACGATGTCTTTGGAATCGTGGAATCCGGCATCGCGCGCGAAGGACGCATTGCAGCCCAAGTAAACAAGCTCCCGATTCTTCCAGAATATCCTTACGGATATCGCGTTGATGATCCCTTCGATGAGCAGATGCGATTCGCGCAGCGCTTCCTCCGTCCGCTTGCGCTCGGTAATGTCGTTCAGGATGACCAGGTGAGCTTTGGACGAATTCTCGTCCAAGGAGGCGGCGCTGCTCATGAAAGTGCGCGCCGAGCCGTCATTGCACCTGATGTTTACCTCCATGGGAACGAATGGTCTGCCGGTGCGTGCCGCCTCTCCCAGATTTTTCCGCCAGTTGTCGACCACCCACTGCCGGTATTGCGGGTCCGGGTAAGCAAGGGGCCACCAGTCCGCCAGAGTGGGAATGTCTTTGGCGGTATAGCCCGTTGCGTGTGTAAACGCCTTGTTAAGAAAAGTGATGTTCCCCTGGTTGTCGTTTATGGCCAGAGGCACCGGTGAGGCCTCGACGACGGCACGGGATCGGCTTTCGCTTTCCCTCAGCGCCTCTTCCGCCTTCTTGCGCGCGGTGATGTCCAGCGCTATCCCCTGAAGCGCGACGATGGCATTGCTCTCGTCCCTCAGCGCTTCCCCGCGCGCCAGCATCCACCCGTGCGTGCCGTCCGTCGCGACCGTCTCGAGCTCCAGCTCGTAGGGAACGCCCGTCTCCTGGGTGCAGGGCACGGCGGAGCTCAATCGCTCCCAGCTCTCAGGCGTGAATAACCGCCGGTGTTCGGGGTAATCCGGCGGCGGCAGCTCCGGGTTCAAGCCAAACATCCGGTAAAGCTGCGTCGACCAAACGACGTGATTGGTCGCCAGGTCCAGACGCCAGCTTCCAACGCGGGCAATCCTCTGCGCCATTTCCATCGCCGATTCGCGCTCTCTCGGGTCGGTGTGGCCGCCGGATTCCTTTGGTTTGTCGGTCATGGAGATGTCTCGTTTAGCCCATGCGCGGGGCCGCCCCGTCGAGCGCGTCGCGCACGCGCCGGCAGACCTGCTCGACGGTGAACGGCTTGAGCAGCAGGTCGGCCTTGTCTCTCGTCTCGGCAAGCTTGTCGAGCCGGCCGTCCGTGTAGCCGGACATGAAAAGCACCCGCGTCTCCGGGCGGACCTGCCGCAGGTGCTCGGCCAGCTCCTCGCCGCCCATCCCGGGCATGACGACGGCGGTGAGAAGC
>JAQTNG010000480.1 GCA_028714015.1 Elusimicrobiota bacterium
GCGGCGGTGCCGCCGCAGACGGTCCAGTACCTGACGTCCAAGTCGGTGCTGATGGCCCGGGACCTGATCGACCATGGCATGTCGCCGGACGACGCGGCGACGTACGCCGCCAGCGAGTCCGTCGACGAATTCTTCAGAAGGGCGTAGAATGCCTCAGGCCATCGCAGCCACGGTCCCTCACGAGCTCGCGGCCAGAAAGCTGGGCGAGTGGCTCTCCAAAATCGTCCACCGCGTGAGCGTCGAGAAGACCGGCGCGCAGTGGAGCATCATGGTGCCGCAGGCCGCCCTCTCCAGAGCGCGCCGGGCCCTCAGCCAGGTGATCGTCGCGGCCAACCCGCCCCCCGCCAGGGGCGGCAAATGCTGCCGGGTTCTCGGAAAGAGCGCAACCTGCGCCCACTGCGGCAGGCACGCGCACTTCACCGTGGGCTGGCTGCTCCCTTCCAGAACGCAGGATCCGCGCGCCGCGTGCTCCATGCAATGCGCCGTGGCCCTGAAGAAGGGAGCGAAGGGAAATCCGCTCAACGAACTGGAGAGCAAGGGAATTCTGGGAGAGGCCCTGGACCAAGTGTCGGACCACAAGCGCATCCGTGGGAAGTTCCCTACCGTCGCCCTGGGCGCGGCGCACCGCGCGATGGAGGCGGCCGACATCGTCGCGGCCTACGGCCCCGAACGCTATCGACGCGTCGCCAAAAGAATCGGACAGAAAGCCCATGGGATGGCGGGACGCGTCTCCACGTCCATCGTGAAGGCCATGCCAGACACCCGATATCATCCCATCGCGAATCCGTCCAGAAAGGTCCGCGAAGCGCGGGTGGCGAAGGTCAAGGTGCTCCTCGTGCGCATCAAGGCCATCCTCCAGGCGGGCGAGCAGCATCTGCGAATGGGGCGCCGGAAGGAGGCCCTGGAGTCGTCGCGCCGCGCGGACGCGCTCTGGGAGCAGATGCCGAAGGGCGTGGCCATGGTCTCGCCGGAGACCCGCCGCGAGGCGTATGAGCTCAGTCGGAGGGGAATACGGCTCCGGAACGGGCAGGTGTCCTTCAACCGGCCGCGCGGCTCGCGGCGCAACGGCGGCCGGTTCCTGATCCAGGGCCTTCGGCCGAAGCACCGCAACTGGGTGACCATCGACTACGCCGACGACGAGAACCGTGCGATCCTGAACGCCCTGCATCGTGCGCGGCTCGGGGACGTCGCCTATCGTGTCTGGGACACCGAGACCGTGAGCGAGGTCTGGCAGGGCAAAGGCAAGGAAGCAAAGGTGGAGCGCTGGGCCAAGGGCGGCCGTCCGGCCGGCCTGGTCGGCGCGAACAGGAGGACGCCCATGCACAGGAACCCCAGGATCTCGCGGCGGATGCAGCCGCTCCGTGAGCACACCATGCGTCTCGGAGACGCGATGAAGTGGGGCCGGAAGCTCCTCGACGCGGGCGTCCCGTTCATCCTCTGGGACGGCTCCGGCTGGGAGGTCCACCTGAAACCGGACGATTCCATGTCGACGTCGTCCGGCCGGGCGGCCGCCGGGGCGCGGGCCTATCTCGCGCGCGGCGCGGGCCTCATCAAGACGTGGCCCATCACGATGGTGGCCGAGAAGATCGCGGGCGGCTGGATCGACGTTCCACGCATCAAGCATTTCCTGGCCCACCGGAAGGCAGGCGTCGCCTCGAACCCCGGGGCGTGCCGGAATCCGCTGTGCCAGCGCACGCGCCGGAACTCCGGCGGGAACGGCACGGGCCTCCACATCGGCGACCGCGTCCGTCTCCTGGCCAGCGTCGGCTTCGCCGGTGCCGGGTCGTTCACGGGAAAGTACGCAAAGGGCGACCACATCATGGTGCCCCCCGTGCGTGAGCTCGAGACCAAGCACAAGACGACGTGGGTCGTGAAGCCGGGGGAAGTCGGCGTCGTGACCGCGATCCACCGCTGGCCCAACACGGTCAACTACATCGTGAAGTTCAAGCGCGGCTACTCCATCCTGGGCCGGAAGAGCGTCGAGCCCGTGACCGGTCCGGCGAAGAACCGCGGCGCGCGCCGCAACTCCGCCAGCGTCAGCGAGAACACGCGCATCGCCCACGAGCAGATCGTCGGGGCGTTCCTGGCCGGCCGGGCGAAGCGGATCGGCCCGCGCTACTGGACGGACGGCCAGCTTCTCCGCGTCTGGGGCAACCTCGTGGCGAAGAAGGTGCCGGGGGGCGTCGACATCATGGACGCCGGGTATCGGACGCTCCTGACGAAGAACGTCCTCAACACCGTGCTGCGGCACCTGGGTCATGACTCCATCTGGCAGCAGGCGCGCCGCTGGTACATCTCGACGCCGCAGGGAAAGGTCGAGTGGCCCGGAGAGTGGACGATCCCCACCGGCGGCGCTGCCGCCAATCCCCGCGTCCGGGCCTGGAACATCGTCGCCTACATCCCGGGGAAGCGGGAGCGCTGGGTCATGCAGAGCAACCTCAAGGACAAGAAGAACGCTGAGGCCACCGCCAAGGTGTACCGAAGCATCGCCAAGAAGGAGCGGCGGAAGCACAGGTACGTCGTGGAGCCGTTCCGCTACACCGACAGCGCGTCGCGGATGAAGTCGCGCAGGAACCCAGTCGAGGGTTGGGTTGTGACGCGCGACGGCGAGACGTTGAAGACGGGATTCAAGAACCACCTCGCCGCCATGGGGTGGCTGCACCGGCACACCTCCACGAGCGTCGACCACGCTGTCAAGCATGAGGGCTACGACA
>JAQTNG010000481.1 GCA_028714015.1 Elusimicrobiota bacterium
CCTCGGAAGTGGCCCTGCGCACCGGCATACCCGCCGGCAAGGTCGGCGCCGCCGAGAAGGACCAGCTCAAGGACCTCCCCCGCGACCTCGGCAGCAAGGTCGTCGGCCAGGCCGAAGCGGTGGCCAAGGTCGCCAAGGGCGTGCAGCGCGGCCGCATGGGCCTGCGCAACACGAAGCAGCCGATCGGCTCGTTCATCTTCCTCGGCCCGACCGGCGTCGGCAAGACCGAGATCGCCCGCCAGACGGCGAAGACCGTGTTCGGCTCGGAGAAGAACATGGTCCGCCTCGACATGTCCGAGTACATGGAGAAGCATTCCGTCAGCCGCATGATCGGAGCGCCCCCCGGCTACGTCGGCTTCGACCAGGCCGGCCAGCTCACCGAGGCCGTGCGCCGCAACCCGTACGCCGTCATCCTCCTCGACGAGATCGAGAAGGCCCACCCCGAGGTGCTCGACGTCCTCCTGCAGGTCATCGAGGACGGGCGCCTGACCGACGGCCAGGGCCGCACGGTGGACTTCTCCAACACGATCATCATGATGACCTCGAACATCGGCGGCTCGCTGGCCGGCGAGGCCGAGGCCGTCGAGCCGAAGCGACGGAGCATCGGCTTCCTCACGCACGACGAGGACGAGCAGGCCGAGAAGCCCGCGGCGGCCGCGTCGACGGACGCGCGCCGGGCCAAGTACCTGGCGGCGCTCAAGGCCAAGCTGCGCCCGGAGTTCATCAACCGCATCGGCGAGGACGGGATCGTGGTGTTCAACGAGCTCGGCAAGCCGGAGATGGAAGGGATACTCGCGCTTCGCATCAAGGATCTCGAGGACCAGCTCAAGGAACGCGGCGTGACCATCACGCTCTCCCCCGCCGCGAAGGCGGAGATCCTCAAGCGCGCCGAGGCGCAGAAGGCGTACGGCGCCCGCCCGCTCAAGCAGATCGTCGAGCGCCAGCTGTCCGACGCGATCGTCGAGGCCGAACTCGAAGGCCGCATCGGCGAAGGCGACGCCGTCGCGCTCGACTGGAACGCCAAGAAGGGCGCGTTCACCGCGGACAAGAAAAAGAAGTAAGTGCGCACCAGGAACGGGATCGTTCTTTCGCAGAGAACTTATCCACTCCATTCGCAGGGTCAACTGTCGTTGACGACAGTCGAGACGCCCGTTGTGGATAACCATTGAAATTGAGCCGAAACAGCTTCTGATGAGCAATCTCTCGCGCCGCTGCCTGGCGACGGCGATCGCTCTCTTGATGGCCGCGCCGACGCCTGTCCTCGCGGCCGGCGTGGCTCGGGTCTCCATCGCGGGCGAAGCCGGCCTCGCGCCGCCGATCGCTCTTCCAGTCCTTGGCGGCCCGTCCGTTTCCGCGCCGTCGTTTCTCCTCTCACCCGCGTCGCTGACGCCTTCACTGATTCCGGCGCCATCCATGCCGTCCGCGCTCGTTCCCGTCGCGCTCCAGCCCGCCGTTGCCGCCGCGGCGAAGGCCGCGAAGCCCGATCCACGCGCGGCGCTGAACGGCGCGGCGGCGCTGGCCGCTCAGCTCACGCCGAAGATGGGCGGCGCCGAATCGAAGGAGCAGTCCGGCCGCGCCTTCGAAGGATCCTCGCAACGCCGCCCCGCGGCTTCGGGCGTCGCCGGCTCCGAGGGGAACGGCCCCGAGTCCCTACCCCTCTCCGGCAAGTCCGCGCCCTCCGTCAAGACGATCCCCCCGCTCCCCATCGCGAGGCCGATCCTCGGCTCGCGCGTTCGCGCTCTATGGCCCGCCGTGATGAACGCGGCCGTCGCCGCCTTGACGGCGATCCTTCTGTATAAGTTCGGCTCTCCGGCCGCGGGCCTGCTCCCCATCCTCGGCCTCGCCGGGACGCTCGGCTGGAGCCCCTCGCCGGGCGCCAAGGCCGCGTTCCTCGCCGGCATCCGCAACGCGGCGGCGCCGGGCACGGTCGTTGCCTACGCGAAGGTCGGGGAGATCGGCGCGAGGCTCGGCCTCGACGCCGACAAGGCCGGCGCGCTGTTCACCGAGCTCCTCCAAGAGGGCCACCTGGCGATCCGCGACAACCGCGACGCCGTTTACTTCAGCTTCCGGGCGCGCGCCGAGGCCGCGGACCAGCCGTCCTCCCTCGAGCACGCCGCCGACGTCCTGGCGAGCAACGCCGCCGTGCTGATGAACAGCGGCAGCTCCTCCGACCACGCCCGCGCCGTCGCCAAGGCGGACCGGGCCGTCGCGGCCTATGACGACGCCGGCCGCGAAGCGGGCAAGCCCCTGCCCCAGCTCGAGGAAGCCAAGGTCCTGCGCGCCAACGCCATGCTCGAGTTCGTCACCGGTCTTCTGGCCGCGCACAAGCGGGGCCTGGAGAGCCGCGCGCCCCTGACGCCGAAGCTGACGCAGCGCGCGGCCGATCTGGCGGAGGCTCTCGGCTGGCTCGACACCGCGACCTATCAGGCCGGCCATGTCCCGCCGATGCCCGAGAGCGTTCACCGCAAGCTCGTCGCCTTGGTCGGATCGATCAACCCTCAAGCGGAGGACGGAAGCGGGGCCGCGGGCGAGGTCGCCGACGGCTACATCGCCGCGCTCGACCTTCTCGAGAAGTACGACCCGCGCGACTTCCTGTACGAAGGCCCTTCCTCCAAGGCGCCCGCTCCCGAAGGCTCGTGGAAGCCGTCCGAGGAGCAGACCGACGCGTTCGCCGCCGAGGTCCGTTCCCGCGCCGCCGCCGGGGAGACGGTCG
>JAQTNG010000482.1 GCA_028714015.1 Elusimicrobiota bacterium
GCCTTCTACTCGATCGCGCACCGCCCTTCGCCCCGAGTCCTCGTCCTGCACTCCGACCCGCAGTTCTTCCGCGCGGGCAAGGCGGGCTGGTTCCTGCGCGAGCTGTTCGGAGGCGGGCGCGAGACCTTGGCCGGTCGCGACGCCGACTTCCTCGAGGCGGCGCGCTGGAACGAGGCGGACCTGTCGAAATACGGGACCGTGCTCGTGGCCGACGCGGGCCGGGCCCCGCCCGGGCTTTCCGCCGCGCTCGAGAGCTTCGCCGCGCGCGGCGGCGGCGTCTGGTTCCTGCCGGGCGCGCGCGCGACCGAGGCCGACCTCGCGGCGTATCCGTGGCTTCCCGCGCGCTTCGGCGCGGCGGCGGACGCGTCCGCGTCCGGCGTCAAGGCCGCGCGCGCGGGCGAGGCCACGGCCGGCTGGGATGAGCTCGACCTCGGGCGGGTGACGATCCGGCGCCGCTTCGCTCTCGAGCCCGCCGCCGGCTCGGAGATTTGGGTCGCGGACGGCTCGGGCGCGCCCCTTCTCGCCGCGGGCGCCGTCGGCCGCGGCCGGGCCGTCGTGTGGGCCGCGCCCCTCGACGCGTCCTGGTCGAACCTGGGGCTCAAGCCCCTCTTCATTCCGTGGGCGCGCGCCTGCCTGGCGCTCAGCGTGCCCGAGTCCGCCTCCGACGCCGCGCGGCGCGTGAAGGTCGGCGCGCCGATCGTCCGCTCCTGGTCCGCGGGCGAGGCCGCGCCGGATCGGGTCACCATCCGAACTCCCGACGGACGCCGTACGACCGTCGAGGTGTCGGGCCGGAAAGCCGTCCTGCCCGAGGCGAGCGTGCCGGGGCTGTACGCGTTCGAGGACGGCGGGCGCGAGGTGATCTACGCCGCGAATCTCGATTCGTCGCGGGGCGAAAGCGACCTGACCCCCGCGAGTTCTCCTCCCTGGCGCTCGTCCGACGTCGACGCGCTCGACGACGCGTTTCTCGACGCCGTTTACGGCAAGAATCTCTCCGCCTGGCTCCTCGCCCTCGCCGCTTTGATGTTGATGTTTGAAATGTTTCTCGCCTTGCCAACCACCCTCGCCGTGATTCCGACCCCGAAGGCCGCGGCGAAGGTCGCGGGGGCGGCCGCCCTCATGTTGATGTTGTGCGCCGGCGCCAGGGCCCAGCAGGGAGACCGCTTCATCTGGACGCAATTGCAGCTCGGCGAGACCTGGGATCCCTACCCCGACGCCCCCGACCTCGTCTCCGCCTGGGTCGGGGAGGTCACGAGCGTGCGCACCGCCCCCCAGCGCCGCGCGATCACGCTTCAGGACCCGGCGCTGTTCTCCTCTCCGTTCCTGTATCTCGCGGGCGCCTCCGCGCCTGCCGAGCTGCGCGACGACGAGCTTCGCCGCCTGCGCCAGTTCATCTCCGGCGGCGGCTTCCTGTGGATCGAGGATTCCGGCGGCGGCCCCCCCGGCTCGTTCGACCGCTGGGTGCGCCGCGAGCTTCCCCGCGTCCTTCCCGACGCGGAGCTCAAGCCCCTGCCCCCCGATCACGTGATCTACCGGACCTTTTTCCTGCTGCGCGGGCCGGCGGGACGCGCGCGCGTTCACGGCGCCCTCGAGGGCGTCGACTGGGGCGGCCGCGTCGCGGTGCTGTACACGCGCGACGACGCGCTCGGCGCGTGGGCCCGCGACGCGCTGGGCAAGCCGCTGCGCGCCTGCGTGCCCGGCGGCGAGGCCCAGCGCGAGCTCGCCAAGCGCCTGACGCTCAACGTGGTCATGTACTCGCTGACCGGCTCGTACAAGGCCGACGCGGTGCACCAGGCGGCGATACTCGACAAGCTCAAGGCGGCGCCGTGAGGAGCTGGGGCCTCGAGTCCGGCGCCGGCGCCTGGGCCTGGGCGGCCGCGGCCCTCCTGGCGGCGGCGTTCCTCGCTCACGCGCGCAGGAGCCCCGCGCGGCGCGGCCTTCTGGCCCTGCGCGGCCTGACGGCGGCGGCGCTGGCGCTCGCGCTGCTGCGCCCCGCGCTGCTCTCTCGCGAGGGCCAGCTCACGAAGCCGCGCCTGCTCATACTGCTCGACGCCGGCCACGCGATGAAGGGCAAGGCCCCCGGGGCCGCCTCGCGCCTCGCCCAGGCTCAGTCGTGGCTCAAGAAGCACCGCGCCGCGATCGAGGCGCGCGCCGACGCGTCCGTGGTTCTCGTGTCCGACCGCGCCCGCCCGCTCGGCGGCCTCGACAAGCTCGACGCGGCCGCCGCCGAGGGCACGCCCTTCAAGCCGGAGCAGAGCCTGCCCGACGCGCTGCCCGCCGAGGGCCCGCCCGCGCGCGCGTGGCTGATCACGGACGGCGTCGCCGAGGGCGGCGGGGACCTCGGCCTCCTGCTGGCCCGTCTGGGCGCTCCCGTGGACGTGCTCGGGGCGGGGCCGTCGAAGCGGGAGACGGGGGCCGCGTTCCTGGATTTGAAGGCCCCGGACTTCGCCTTCCTGCACGGGACGATCCCGGTGACGGCGACGATCGAGGCGACGGGCCTCGCGGGGCGCGAGGCGACCGTGGCGCTCTCGCGCGCCGACGAGGGCGCGCCCGGCGGCTGGCGCGAGGTGGGGCGGACCAAGCGCCACCTCAACGGGGACCAGGAGACCTTCCCCGTCGAGCTGTCCGCCCCGGCCGACGCGCTCGGCACGGCGCGCATGCGCCTCACGGCGGCGGGAGGCGGGCAGATCGGAAGAGCACACG
>JAQTNG010000483.1:0-512 GCA_028714015.1 Elusimicrobiota bacterium
CATTGACCCGCGGTATGACCGTGTCCGAATTGACGTTGATCAGGAGGGCCTTCTTGCCCGCGTTGGCGGCCTTGTAGTCCAGGGGTCGAGGCCGGCCCAGGCCGCCCGCAGCTCCTCGGCCTTGAGGCCCATTTTCCTGGCGAACGGCCCGCTCAACGAGCCGTTGAGCGCGATGCCCGGGAAATCGGCCCCGCCCATCACGAACACCGCGGCGGCCGGGCGCGCGTCCACGGACCAGGTCACCGCGCCCACGATGGCGCCGAGGCTGATCCCGAAGAGGGCCACGCGCTTGGCGTCCACCTCGGGCCGGGCGGACAGCACGCCGAGCGCGCGGCGCGCGTCCGACACCGACTGGCGGAAGTTTCGCGCGAGCTGGCGGGTCGTGCGCGCGAGGAACACCTGGCCGCTCGGCTCCGACGGATGCGGCCGGCGGTGGAACTGCGTGGGCATCTCGATCCACATCGTGATGAGCCCGTCTTCGACGAAGCGGTTCACGAAGCGCGTCTCGATCC
>JAQTNG010000483.1:522-2699 GCA_028714015.1 Elusimicrobiota bacterium
CCTTGCCCTTCGCCGAATCCGGCACGGACAGGTGCGCCCAGACCGTGTCGTTGGCCGGCCACGGGCTCTTGGCCGCCGAGGGGAACTTGAGCAGGTAGTCGGTCCGGCCGGGAGCCGTGCTCGTCTCCACGACCTCGACCTTGAAGTCGGCTCCCGGCGCCGCGAGCGGCGCCGCCGCGCATGGCGCCGCGAGGAGCCAGGAGAGCGATAAGGAGAGCCTCATGGCATCCAGGCCGGGCCGCAAGCGGCCGGGCACAAATCCCTTTTGGGAAATCTTCATGGGATTTAGAACCCCATGACCAGGGAGAACGCGCCCTGATAGATGTCGTTGAGGCCGAGGGAGGTGGAACTGCGGACCGTGGACTTGCCCATTTCCCAGTACGAATACTCGAATTTCGCGGCGAAGTGCTCGGCCAGCTGCCAATGGAGGCCCGCGGTGTATTTTCTGATTCGAGTCGTGACGAACGGCGCGTCGGAGCGGTAGGCGGTCATGGAATCGAAGATCGTGGTCCCGTCGTTGAAGTTGAGCAGGAAGTCGAGCAGCGGACCGCGCCGATGCATCTCGTTGAAGACGAGCAGGCCCGTCAGGCGTTTGCCGTACGGCGGCTTGCGCATGACCGGAAACGCGGCCTGAATAAAATAGCCGTACAGGTGCTCGAGCTGGCGCGAGTGGGTTCCCGTCGCCACGAGCACGGGCGCGGCCGGCGTGGAGTTGGGCGCCAGCAGCGGCGTCAGAAAATGGTTCCGGCTGTACATCGCCTCGCCCGACAGGCTGATGCCGTTGTACTCGAAGGACCAGTCCGCGCTCCACATCTCGTAGTTGAGATAGCCTACGAAGTCGTAGTTGCCGCCCATGCCGGACAGGCCCAGGTGCGTGCCGGCCAGGTCGGCCGCCCGCTCGGGCACGGGCCAGGGCAGGCGCAGGTCGCCGAGCGCGAACACGACGCGTCCGCCGAGGGACTTGGCATTGTTGTTGTCGGCGAGGTTGTTGTTTTCGTGGCCGAAGTCCGGCGCGACCCCGCTGGTGCCGGGGCCGGGGATGCCGAGGTTCGACGGATTAGGGAAGGTGCGCAGGCGGTTTTTCTGCTCGCTGATGCCGTTGACGATGAACAGCGTGACCTCGCTCGGGACCAGCGGATGCACGCGCACGGGATACCAGCTCCAGCGGAGGCCGATGTCGCTGTAGCCGTAGCTGATCGGCGGGCGAGGCGAGTTCGGCCGCACGACGAGGTCGAGGCTGTCCGGCGAGGCGTAGAGCAGCGGGCGCGTCACCGCGAGATACTGGTCGGGGCGATACAGCTCGTTGTAGCGGCCGAACGGGACCATGAACTTGCCGAACTGGAGCTTGATGCGCCGGACCCCGTTATACTCCGCGAAGGCCTGGCTCAAACGCGGCGCGCCCCGGCCCGCGGTCGGCAGGTTCCATTCGAGGTCGACGGGCACGTCCTCCGTGACGGGGCCTTCGGCCCCCAAATACATGTCCGCCAAATAGACCTGGTTCTGGATCTGGGTCTCGAAGCCGGGCTCGCGGGGGCCGACGTTGCGCCAATTAAGGGAAGCGGCGCCGAACAGCTTCACCTTGGCGAGCCGCTCGAGCACGCGCGAAAGCGCCGGGCTGATCGCCGCGGGCGCGGGGGCCGGCTCCTGCGCGCGCGCGGTCGCCGCGGCCAGGAACAGAAGGCCGGCGAAAATTTGACAACAAATGGACGAAGATGTACGATGGACCACGCCGGATAAGTATAACGCGTTTTTAAGTTACGCGCCACGCGGCGCAAAGGGAGAACATCCATGACTCACATCATTGTCGAGGGCTGTCTGGGCGAAGTGTACGCGGCGTGCGTCGACGTCTGCCCCGTCGAGTGCATCCACCCGGGCCAGTACAAGAGCGAAAATTTCATGATCATCAACCCCGAGGTCTGCATCGACTGCGGCGTCTGCCTCCCCGAGTGCCCGATCGGCGCGATCAAGGGCTCGGCCGACGAGGATCCCGCTTGGGCCAAGATCAACGCCGAGCTCGCCCCGACCTTCAAGGACAACCCCAAGGTGACGCCGCGCGCCCCCAACGATCCTCCTCACAAGCCGACGAACAAGCTCGTCAAGTAAGGTCGGTTTTGAATGAAAAAGCCGGGCGGCCGCTCTGGTCGCTCGGCTTTTTCTTTATGCTGTCCGCGTCCTCC
>JAQTNG010000484.1 GCA_028714015.1 Elusimicrobiota bacterium
GCGGATGATGGCGCTGTATTCGCTCGGGCGCCTGCAGGAGCGGCGCAAGAAGACGAAGGAGGCGAAGAACGCCTACGAGCGCCTGCGCGCGCTGTCCCCGAAGGACGACGCCGCCCGTCTGTCGGGCTGCTGCGCCTGGGCCTGATGCTCGAGCTCGAGGACAAGCCGAACTCGGCCGCCCCGTTGTACGCCGAGGTTCTCAAGCACGCGGAGCGCGGGGGGGCGACCTTCGAGACGGCGCGCAAGCGCCTCGAGTCGCTCTCCGGCGACAAGTCCCTGATCCGGCGCTAGTTGGTGACACCGCAATAGATCCGGCCTTGCCAGGCGGGGGCCCCTCCGCTATACTTGCGACCATGAGCGGAATGACCTTTGTCGACATGCTGAAAATCAGCATCGCGATGCCGATTTTGCTGGTCCTGTCGCTGGCGATTTTCGCCCAGGCGCTGGAGCGGATGTACTCCTTCTGGTTCGCCCAGAAAATGCCCACGGGCATGTGGGAGCGCGTGCGCGACCGCCTCGAGGCGGGGGACCGGGCCGGCGCGATCGCCATCGCCCGCCGCGACACCTCCTTGATGGGGGAAGCCATCGCGCGGCTGCTCGGGCTCGAGACGGCGAACACGGAGAAGCTCGTCGAGGCCTTTCAGCTCTACCGCCAGCGCCTGAGCCTGGGCCTCAACCGCCGCGTCGGCCTGTTCGGCACGGCGAGCTTCATCTCTCCTTTGATCGGCCTCATGGGCACCGTGCTCGGCATCATGCGCGCCTTCCACGACCTTTCCGCCGCCGGGGCGGGCGGCCCCGCCGTCGTCGCGGCCGGCATATCCGAGGCGCTCGTCGCGACGGCCTTCGGCATCGGCCTCGCCGTGGTCGCGGCCCTGCTCTACAACTACTTCACCTTGACCGCGCGGCACCGCCTGAACACCGCGGACCTGTGGGTCTTGGAGATCGCGCAGCTGCTGGAGGACCATGGCGGGAAGCCCGTTTCATAAGGACGACGAGCCCGCGGCGATCGCCGACGTCAACGTCGTGCCCCTGGCCGACGTCTCTCTCGTCCTTCTGATCATCCTGCTCGTGCTCTCGCCGATGGCGGCCCAGTCCATGCTCAAGGTGCAGACCGCCGCCGCGAAGGCCTCGGCCGCCATGCCGACCCAGACCGAGATCCTGCTGCAGCGCGAGGCCGAGACCGTGCTCGTGCTGGGCGTCTCGGCGGCCGGCTTCGTCATGGACGGCAAGCTCATGGCGACCGGGCCCGAGCTCACCGCCTTCCTCAAGCTGAAGCTCTCGCCTCGATCCGACCGCAAGGTGTTCGTGTCGCCCGAGCTCGAGGCCGCGCACGGCCAGGTCATCGCCGCGCTCGAGGCGGTGCAGGCCGCCGGGGGCACGGTCGCCCTCGTGCAGATCGCGGATCCGCAGGCAAGATAATGGCCAAGTACGCGCTTCTTCGAATGAGGGCCAACTCTCCGGAGCCTGAGCCCGTGACCGAGGTGAACATCATTCCCGTGATTGATATCTCTCTCGTGCTTCTCGTTATCTTGTTCGTGACCGCGCCGCTGCTCGCCTATCCGACCCTGCCTGTAGAGCTGCCTCCCGCGTCGGCGCTGCCCAACCAGGAGCTCACCATCGCCTTGACGTGCGCGCTCGACGGCGCCTTATCCGTCCGCGCCGCCTCCTCGACCTGGGACACCGTGGTCTCCGACCTGCGCCGCGAGGTGGACAAGCGAAAGGGTTCGATCGTTTTAATTCGAGCCGACAAGTCCGTGCCCTACCGGACCATCCAGCGACTGATCGCCGTCGCGAAATCCGCGGGGGCCGCGCAGATCGCGCTCGCGACGGAGCCGATGAAGAAGTAGATGAACTCCATTCTCTTCGGCAGGCACCGACAGCGCAACTGTTTCCGGAAACAGTCGGGTTCCGCGCTGCTCCTGATCCTCGCGCTCCCCGCTTGGAGCGCCGGCGCGCCCTCCAAGTCCGAGCTCTCGCAGGACATCACCGTCAAGTCGCGCGCCGCCGGCGCCGTCGGCGTTCAGGTCGCCCCGCCGACCGCCTCGAAGCCCGTCATCGACGAGGTCCTGCGCTCGCTCTCGCTCGGGCGCGGCGCGCGCGCCCCCGCGGCCGAGCGCATACGCGCCGGCGGAGACACCGCGCGCTTCAACCGGCCGTTCCCAGAACCTCCGTTCCTCGCGCTGTCGCCGGCCAACATCGTCGCGGTCTACGACGAGTGGACCTTCGAGATCCTCGACAACGAGGGGGACATCGTCTGGAAGTCGGACGGCGTCGGGATGCTCAACGACAAGGTGGACTGGGACGGAGGCGGGCCGGACGGGCGCCTGGCCGTCGTCGCCGGACGCTCGTATCATTACCGCTTCACGGGCCGTCGCGCCGGGCGCGCGTTCGTCATCGAGAGCGACCCGCTGCCGCTGAAGTCGTTCACGCACCGCGAATACGCGGGCGAAACCCGCCTCGAGGCCGACGCCGCGCTGTTCTTCGAGGAGGGGAAGCCCGCCATGACGAAGGAGGCCGGCCTGTGGGTGGACGCGCTCGCCAGCCGCATGCGCCAGGGCGAGCCGCGCGCGGACGGGAACTACAAGGTGGAGCTCAGCGCCAAAGAGGTCCGCGGCAAGGTCGCGCCGCTGCGCGCGAAGCTTCTCGCCCGACGCCTCGCCAAATCCCTGCTCGTGGCCCCCGAGCGCGTCGTCGTGTC
>JAQTNG010000485.1 GCA_028714015.1 Elusimicrobiota bacterium
CGAACGTCGGCCAGCGCTTCGCGACGAGCGCCTTGATGAGCGTGAGGTCTTCGGCCTCGACCTGGGTCGGCGTCTTGCCGGATCGCTGGATCCGCTCAGCGAGGATCGTCCGCTTCAGCTTCTCAACGCCACCGAGGTTCTTCTCGTCCTCGAAGGAGGAGCCGAGCGCCTCGACGATCGCGGCCGCCACGGTGAACGGCGACTTGTCGTCGCCCGTCGCCGTCATCGGCTGCCCGAGGATGTTCTCGATCACGCGGTCGAAGCGCTTTAGCATTGCATCACTCCCAGGCGGTCAGGCGCCATCTATCCCAAATTATTTCGGCGGTTCCGGTCGAGGTCGAAGCGGCGCCGCCGAACTCGAAGAGAAGATCGACGAGGGCGGCCGAGATCGGCGTCGAGACGCCGCCCGTGACCCAGGTGCCGGAGTTGTATCCCGTCATCCGGCCCATGAGCGTCATCGACTCGATCGTCGGCCAGCCGCTCGAATAGGTCCCGTAATAGACGTCGACGTAAGAGAGATCCTGCACGAAGGCACAGAGGACGTCGGGCGTCGCGATGCCGGGATACGATGAGACGGCCGGGTCAGTGCCGAACATCCAGTGGTTAAACGAGACGCCGCCAGTCGAGGTATTCGGCGTTCCGTTGAGACTCCGCGTCCGGCTCCGGAGCTGGAAGCCCCAGCGCGGATACGCGATCGTCGCCGCGAGGCCCGCCCAGGTGTTTCCGCTCGCCGTATTCGTATAGTCGAAGCTCGCCATCCGGATCCAGAGCGCCCAGCGCCCGCGCCGAAAGCGCGTCTCGCCGAGGAGCGTGACGAAGTCGCCGGTGTTCCCGTGCGTGATCGTCATGGAGCTGGCAGTCGAGCCGCTCGTCGTCCCGCGCCGGAGGCGGAGGCCCGTCGCAACCATATCGACCGCCCCGTTCCCGGCGACGACGCAGGTATAGCCGCAGCCGTCGATCGTCGTCGTCGTCCCGTTCGAGTAACTCGCCGGCGTGATGCCGGCGAAGACGGTCTCCTTGATGGTCCGCAGCGTTCCGATTCCAGGCCAGATCGCGCCGGCGCCCGAGGCGTCGAGCGCCTGCCCCGCGACCGCGCCCGAGACGATGAAGCCCGGAGCCGTGACCTTGCCGACGACCGTTAGCGTCTGGTCCGAGCCGAACGTCGCCGCGAGCGTGACCGTGACGCTACTGATCGGGACCGTATACATCTGGAGGACGGTCCCGTGCGCCGTAGAGCTGAAGCCGGATGGCTCGACGCATACGATATTGAAGCCGCCGGCATTCCCTGAGTAGGCGCCAGCGCTCGTCCAGGCGCGGCCCTGGAAGACGCCGAGATTCTCTCCGTTCTGGATCGCCGTCGGGCTCGCGGCCGTCCCGTCCGCGCGGCGGAACATGAGGATCGGCGAGCCGCCGTAGGCGTCGAGCATGACGATCGGATTGCCGGCATCGACGCCGCCGAACTGTGCGAGCGTCCCGGTGAGCGGAGCCTGGAGCGCCGCCGCGTTCAGCGAGATCGTAAGAGGCGCCCCGAACGAAGCCGCCGCCGTGCAGATCCCGAGATAAGGCCCGTTCAGGTAAAGGTGCGTCCCGCTCCCTGCCATTACGAAGTTCGAGTCGGAGAGGCACTGGAGGACCGTCGTGAGCCCATCCGGCGTCGTGATATTCGCGGCCGAGGTCGCGAAGGTCGCGCTCGCGGCGTTGCCCGAGCATGAGGCGGAGGCGCCCGTGCAGGAGCCGGAGGAGCCCGAGACGTTCCCCGTAACGTTCCCGGTGAGCGCGCCGAGGAACGTCGTCGCAGCGAGCGCCCCGGTCGAGGGATTGAAGAGGAGCTTTGAGGCGCAGTTCCATACCGTGAGGCCGCCAGTGGACGCCGCCGCGAACAGGGGTGCGAAATTCCCGTTCGTCGTATGGTCGTCGTTGACCGTCACACCGCCCGAGTAGCCGGTCGTGCTCTGGTTCAACGTCGGGAAGTCGCCCGCGACGGCGATCGAGAGGACTCCCGTCGTAGTCGTGTTCTTGACGATGCCCGTCCCGAGCGCCCCGAGGAACTGCGGCCCAGAGAGTCCCGCGTCAGCCGTTCCCTGGACGACGAATTTATTCGAGAAGGCGACGTCAGCAGAGCCGTCGATTGAATTACCCGCGAGGCTTCGCGCCGTCGCCCATTTCGCCGCAGCATCCGCCGTCGCATGAAGCCCGAGCGCGTCAGTTATCCCGTAGCCAGCAAGCGTCGTCGCCTTCGCGGCATAGGTCGAGTCGATATCGGAGAGGAGCTTCGATGTGGGGCCGGCGACGAGCGTGTACGTCTTCCCGGCCGTGTTATGCGCGACGCCGGTCGTCGACTCTTGGCCGCGCGTGATCGGGAGCGTATCGCCGGAGATCGTCCCGACGCGAACGACCTCGACAGCCGGGTCATCGCTCGGGTCGAGATAGTCCGTCGAGTTGAAGAGCACCGCGTTGAAGCCCGCGGCCGGGAACTTCGCTCCTCCGCCAGAGACGAGCGTCAGCGAGGTCGCGCCGGAGGTAATCCCCGACGCGAGCGCCGCCTTCGCGAAGTTCTTCCCGGGATCGAGAGCCACAAGCTCAGGCCTCCGTTACGACGAGATCGTAGATCGGGAACTGCGGCGTGATTCCGTTCGAGATCGCGAGCGGCGCCGAGAGGACGCCCGAGTAGAGAAGTTTC
>JAQTNG010000486.1:0-1107 GCA_028714015.1 Elusimicrobiota bacterium
GCCAGTCCACTGCTGGACGGCGACGGTCGCCTGCGACACGGTGAGCGGGGTCGCGACGGGCGGAACGCCCTCGGCCGTCGGCGCGGTCGGGGTCGGCACGCGCGCGTAGCGGGACATGGTGTAGGTGGTGCCGCGGCCCTTGGGGAGGGTCAGCTTCTCGGCGAACTGATAGGCGACCAGCTCCTTGATCGTCAGAGGGAGGAGGTCTTTCGCGAGATACTGCGAGACATCCGCCGCGAGCGACGGAGAGAAGGTAGTCGTGGCCATCTATTCAGCTCCAGTTGCCGGCCGGCAAGTCAGAGCGTGCCGCCGCGTTCCGCATAACGAACCAGTCTTTGATACGCGGCGTCCGCGTCGTCGAGACGCCCGCCGCCGTCACTCACATTGCTCCGCGGCGAAGACGGCCGCGTCTGCGCCCGGCGAATATTCTCGGCCCCCGCCGCACGGGCCTTCGGAAGAACCGAACCGCGCTTGTTCAAAAGCGCCTCCCCCAAAACGTATTTGAGGATCGACTCGCGGGTTTGAGGCTTCCCCGCGAGCATCAACTCCTGAAACCGGCGCTCCACGTCGGGAGCGTATTTCTTCAGGTCCGGGTCCGCCGCGACGCGCGACTGAAACTGCGCCTGATCGGTTTGCGTCTCCACCTGCAACGAGAGCCGCTGCAACTGGGTTTGGAACTGCACGCTCTGCTTGTTCAGCAGATATTCGAACTTCTCCGACTCGGACATGAGGTCCAGCCGGCGACGCTCCTCTTCCGGGTCCGGCGCGCGCGGCGCGTTCTGCGCGGCGGTCAGCCGGGCGATTTCCCGACGGGCTTCCTCGGCTTCCCGACGAGCCTCCTTGGCCGCGTTGACCGCTTGCTGAACGCGGCGGGAGACCGGGTTCTCCGCAGGCCTCGGGCCGTCTTGCCGGGCGGCGAGGGGGACTTCCCCGCCTTCCGGCTCGTCGTCATCGACCTGCTCCTCCGGCGGATCGACCTCTTCCTCGAGAACTTCATCCGGCTCCGTAACCGGAAGATCGTCGTCGATGTATTCTTTTTCTCTGCCGTCCATCATACACTCCAGAGCGTGACGTGCTCAGACGAAGCCCGTAACGAGGGCGAGGCGA
>JAQTNG010000486.1:1117-2669 GCA_028714015.1 Elusimicrobiota bacterium
TATTACCGCGTGCAGAACAAATGTCAACGGCTCAGATGAACCGCCCCGTGGCCGGGTCGTACCGACTGTTCGACTCGGGGACGAAGCCCCCCGCGCCGTCGGAAGTGACCGGCCCGCGCGGCGCGGTCAGCCGATTGAGCTTCAGGAAAAGATCGAGCACGAACTCGACGTTGGCGAGAACCGGAACCATCGGGACAGCAGCCCGGATGCACGCCCGCACCTGCGCCACTTCGGCGTCGTACTTCCCCGCCGCGAGATCGGTGAGGAACCGCGCTTCGGAAGCCGCGAAGGTGCGGTCGGGGTTCATCGATCACCCCGCCCAATGAACTGGACGAGCGCCAGGATAAGCCCCTGCGCCGTCACGAAGGACGGGTCCTTCTGGAAAGCCGCGATGGCCGCGTCGAGGTAGTCCTGCATCAGGCTACTTCTTGGCGTTCGCGGCGTTGCCGAAGTTGAAGGCGGCGAAATCGATCACCTTGCGCACGGTGTACCACGTCGAGCCCTCTTTGCCCTGGGGGAGCGTCGCCGCCGCCGCCGAAGCCGCGCCGATAATCGCCGGCCCGTAAGTGAAAACCGCTCCGAAGAATGTTTCCGCAGTCATTTGATAAGCTCCTCGGCCTGCTTGGCCTGTTCGAGGTGATTGGCCGCGACAGTCGCGACCGCTTCTTTTTGGAGGACGACGTTCTGCCGCGCGGCGGCGAGCGCCTTCTCCAAGTCCGCGTAATCGTTCAGCGCCGCGCGCAACAGCTCCTCGGGGTCCGAGAGCGGCGTCGCGCCCTCTGGTCCCGCCACGACGATGGGCCTTTGCTGCTTCGTGAGCAGCCAGGACAGATACCCGCACACGACGAGCAGGGCCACGATGGCGGTCCCCATTCCGACCTCGATCGGCGGGAACCCATAGGCGACCAGAGCCTTCCATGCCGCCGCAGCCGATGCCGCGCCCGCGGAAGTCACCACGACGGGGGCCGTCTTCCCACCAGTGCGGGCCTGCCCCTGCATCGCGGCGTAGGTGTCACGCGCGTAACGGATGCGCCCGTCGAGGTTCGCGTATTGCGCGGACGGGCGCTCGTACACGAAGCAGATGTTCGCGGTCAAAGTCTCGATCGGCTTGACGCCGGCCCTCAACTCCGCATCGAGCGCCTTATAGTCGCGCGCTACCTCGTACTGGTGAAACGCGGCCTGGGTCTTCATCAGGGTCCAGTCGAGCCCTTTGTTCGACGCCCACGCCTTGAGGTCGTCGAGGCGGCTGAGCCGCCACTGATAGAGCCCGTCCGACCCGTGGTCCTTCGCGCCCTTGGTGACGGGCAGGCAAAGGTTCTCCTGCGTCGCGTTCCCCACGCTCGCCGCTGCGGACACGAGCGGCCAGCCCCCCTCGACGAGGTAGCCGGCCAACTCCTTCTGGCGGTCGAGCAGCGACATCAAACAGTCGGCGCGGCCGGGGTGATAATCGCCGCGATGGCGGCTTCGTGGGCCTTCACCGCGTCGAAAGCCGCTTGGACCTTCACGGGGTCGGCCGCGCCCGCCTTCAAATCGGCGACGAGCTTTTCGAGTT
>JAQTNG010000487.1 GCA_028714015.1 Elusimicrobiota bacterium
GGTCCTCCTCGATCAGAAGAATTATCCCGCCGCGCTCGCGGAAGCGACCGCGGTCCTCGAGCGTGATCCGGGAAACCAGGACGCTCTGGCCGTCAAGTTCAGCAGCGAGGGCCGCATCGATCCCGCGCGCGCGGCCCCGGGCGCGGGGGCTCAAGGGACCGGCGGCGGAGCGGGCGTCGCCGCCGGACAGGGCGGCGCGACGGTCGTCGTCGCCCCGAGGCCTCGCGGTCCGCGGCCGAGCGTCGTGCCCCCGTTGGAGCCCTCGGAGCCGGGCGCGCCCGCGCCCGGCGGCGGGAGAATGCCCCTCTGGCCGGTCGCTCCGGCCGCCGGGCTCGGCCTCGCCGCCTACGCGGTGGCCAAGAGCCGCAAGACGGTCGAATCCGAGGACGGCTTCAACGAGGACGACCGCCCGCAGCCGGGCAGGCTCCAGGAGTTCGTCGCGGGGGCGATCCTCGCGGGCGCCGCGGGAGCTCTTTTTTATCTCGGCGGCGCTTATGTGCTCGCCGTTGGAACTCCGATGGCGAGCAGATTGATGGCGGGACCCGGGCAGCAGGCGCTGCGATTGGCTCAATCGGAAGCCGGCGCGATCAATCCGGGGCAGGCCAAGGCGGTGAACGAACTTCCGGAGACTTTCGTGCGCGTGATCCCGAACACGCCGGATGCGCTGAGCCGACTCCGAATGCTGGGGCCTTCGGGGCAGGCCCGAACCTTCGTGACCGCCGCGGAGGATATCGCCGGGCTTAACGCTCAGCAGATACGGCAACGACTCGCCATCGAACCGGCGGCCGAATATATTGTCATTCGATTCGAGGCGACGAAATATGGCGCCGCCACGCCTATCTCATATAATAATCCCAGCTTCATCGGACGCGGCTTGACTGCCGGCGGCGCGAGGGAATTCCTGATTCAAAATGGTCCTATTCCGAAAGATGCCGTCATCGAGGTTGTGAAATGAAGAAACTGCAGCCCCATGAGACGGAACTGATCGGAGCTTGGGTCAAGGGGCCGGACGGGATCGTGGGAGATGCCGCCTGCCAACGAATCGAATGGCTGGTCAGCGAAGTTCTCGAGTTGATTGGAGTCGAAAAAGACAGCGGCGGATGGGAAACGCTCTACCGAGATCCTGCGGACGGACGATGCTGGCTGAAGTCTTATCCGCAGGGAGAGTTTCACGGCGGCGGCGCCCCATCTCTCAAGAATATCGCTCTAACGGCTGAGGATCTCAGCGCTCGCTTCGTGTCCCCCGAGAAGTGGAAGGCCGAAACCGAAAAGTTCATGCGCGAACGAAATATTCGCTTTATCTTGCCGGACGAGCCGAAGCGCTAGCCCGGCCGCCCGCCCTCCAGATACGGCTACCAACCGGAAAAAACAAGTAGAATGCCTTTCTAGCGTGGATAAGGCATTTTTGGTAGCTTTTAATCGCACACAGGCGAAACCGGTCGCCGTCCGCGTGCTCAAGGCGGACACGTCGGCGTCGCGCAACAAAGGGCTCCTCGGCAGGGAGTCCATGGCGGCGGACGAGGGGCTCTGGATCGTCCCGTGCCCGATGATTCACACGTTCTTCATGAAATTCCCGATCGACGTCCTCTTCCTCGACGCGGACCTGAAGGTCCGACGTGTCATTGAAGACCTGCGCCCGTGGCGGCTGTCGCCGTGGGTCCTGTCGGCGCGCAGCGTGCTCGAGCTCAAGGGCGGCGTGCTCAAGGGCTCGGTGAGCGTCGGAGACCGCATCGAGATGAGGCCCGCATGAGCGACACCGCCGAGAAGAAGCCGGAGTTTCCCACGCCGTCGGGCATCGAGATGCAGCGTTACTACGGCCCCGACACGGTCAAGGCCGGCGACCTCGGCCACGCGGGCGAATATCCCTTCACCCGCGGCATCCAGAAGACGATGTACCGCGGCCGCCTCTGGACGATGCGCCAGTACGCGGGCTTCGGCACCGCCCAGCAGACCAACGAGCGCTTCCGCTGGCTCCTCGAGCAGGGCCAGACGGGGCTGTCGACCGCCTTCGACCTGCCGACCCAGATCGGCCTCGACGCCGACGACCCGAAGGCCGAGGGCGAGGTCGGCCGCGTCGGCGTGCACGTCGGCACGATCGACGACATGGAGACGCTCTTCGACAAGATCCCGCTCGACCAGGTCTCGACCTCGCTGACGATCAACGCGACGGCCTCGGTGCTCCTGGCCTTTTACGTCGCCGTCGCCAAAAAGCGCGGCGTTTCCTTGAGGGACCTGAAAGGAACCTTGCAGAACGACATCTTGAAGGAATTCATCGCGCGCGGGACCTACGTCTTCCCCGTGGCGCCCAGCCTGCGGCTGTGCACCGACGCGATGGAGTGGTCGTTCAAGAACACGCCGCAATTTCATCCGATCTCGATCTCCGGGTATCACATCCGCGAGGCCGGCTCCGACGCGGTCCAAGAACTCGCTTTCACGTTTTCAAATGCGGTTGTTTATATAGAAAGCCTGCGATCTCGGGGCGTCCCGATCGATGTCGCAGGCCCGAAGCTCGCGTTCTTCTTCGGCTGCCACAACCACTTCCTCGAGGAGATCGCGAAGTTCCGCGCCGCCCGCCGCGTCTGGGCGCGCGTCATCAAGGACGATTTCAAGTCGAACGACCCCAAATCCCAGTCGCTGCGCTTCCACGTGCAGACCTGCGG
>JAQTNG010000488.1 GCA_028714015.1 Elusimicrobiota bacterium
CCGACGTTCTGCGCGACGGACGGCCGCTGCGCGTGACGATCGCGATGAAGGCCTCCAAGGAGGACATCGTCGGAGAGCCTCTCTACGACGTCCGCCCGCGCTACTTCATCTACGGCGGAATCGTCTTCACCCCCGTCACGAGCAATTACATCGGCCAGTGGGCGCCCAACGACATCCCGACGAGCCTTCGCTACCTGCGCGACTACGTCCTGCCCTCGGAGGACCGGACCGAGGCGGTCGTCATCGCCTTCATCCTGCCCAACGAGGTCAACGCGGGCTATCACGAGTTCCGGGGCATCATCGTCGACTCGGTCAACGGGCGCAAGATCTCGAAGCTCGCCGACCTGGTTTCGGCGTTCGACCACCCCGTGGACGGCCTTCAGGTCATCAAGGAGGACCCGGTGACCGACTTCGCGGGAACCATCATCCTCGACGCCGCCAAGGCGAGCGCGGCGAACCCGGACATCCTCGCCGTCCACCGCGTGCCCGCCGACCGGTCGTCGGACCTGATCGTGATGCCGGCTTCGTCGGGGACGCGCGGCCTCACCCGGTAAAAAGGCGCCGGCCGGGAGCGTTGCTCCCGGCCGGCGGGGTTTTGAGCGCTCGGGGCTCAGCCGACGGTCGAGAAGTATTCCTTCGACTTGACCGGATCGGCCTTCATCGTCTTCTTGCCTTCCGACCAGTTCGCGGGGCAGACCTCGCCGGTCTTCTCGACCTGCTGGAACGCCTTGAGAACGCGCAGCGTCTCCTCGACGGACCGTCCCACGGCCAGGTCGTGCACGACCGAGTACGCGACCTTGCCCTTCGGGTTTATGAGAAAAAGCCCGCGCAGGGCCACCGCGTCGTTGACGAGCACGCCGTACGAGCGGGCGATGCTCTTCGTGATGTCCGCGAGGAGGGGGTACTTGATCTCGCCGAGGCCGCCTTCCTTGCGGGACAGGTTCGTCCACGCGAGGTGGGAGAACTGGCTGTCCACGGAGCAGCCCAGAATCTCGCAGCCGAGCTTCTTGAACTCGGCGTGCGCGTCCGAGAACGCGACGATCTCGGTCGGGCAGACGAACGTGAAGTCGAGCGGGTAGAAGAACAGCGCGACCCATTGGCCCTTGTAGTCGGCGAGCTGGATCTCCTTGAAGCCTTTTGCGACGAGCGCCTGGGCCTTGAAGTCCGGCGCGTCCTTCTGCACGAGTGTATCGGCCATGTTGATGTCTCCTTTGTTTAACGCGTCTTTTGAGCGGAAGCCTTGGCGCATTTCGCGCAAAGCCCTTGGAAGTGAACGGAATGCCCCGAGGGAACGAAGCCCTCGGCCTTCGGCGCGGGCAGCTTGTCGAGGCGAGGATCGAAGATGTCCGTGATCGTCCCGCAGGCCGTGCACACGGCGTGATGATGCGTCTCCACGATCGCGTCGTAGCGGGCCTGCGCCGCGGGGGAATCCACCCGCGCGACCATGCCCATCTCGTGCAAGGTCTGCAGCGTCTTGTAGACGGTCGCCAGGGACAAGCTCGGATATTCCGCCTTCAGCGACGCGTACAGAGCCTCGGCGCTGGGATGATCCTTGCGCCCCGACAGCTCCTCGTAGACGGCGAGACGCTGATGGGTGAGGGGGACCTTCTTGGACTTGAACAACGTGCGGATCTCATCTCGATTTTTCATGGTTTCAGTTCAGGAAGCTGCGCAGCATCCAGGCCATCTTCTCGTGCGCCTGCATCAGGCCGGTCAGGAAGTCGGCCGTGCCCTGATCGCCCAGGCGCGAGACCTCGTCGACGTCCTTGCGCAGGGAGCGCACCAGCGCCTCGTGGTCGGCGAGGAGCTCCGCGACCATCGCCTCCTTCTTAAGGGAGACGGCGGGGGACTCCGCGAGTCGGGCCTTGGCCAGGAACTCCTTCATCGAGCCGAGGGCGCGGCCTCCGAGGGCGCGGGAGCGCTCGGCGGTCTCGTCGACCACGGCGTCGAGAGCCGTGTACTGCTCCTCGAAGAACTTGTGCATCGAGCTGAAGTTGGAGCCCGTGACGTTCCAGTGGAAGTTGCGGGTCTTGGTGTAGAGCAGGTATTCGTCGGCGAGCGTCAGGTCGAGGAGGGCGAGAACATCCTTTCTCGCGGACTCCGGAAGACCGAGGCCGGCGGTCGCGGACGGCTTGCGCAGCGTTTGAGTGTTCATGATAGTCCCTCCTATCTGATAATTGTTATCTACTAGTAAAATAGTAGCAGACACCAGCGATCCTGTCAAGGGGTGGAGCAACGGCGCGGCCAGGAGGGCTAAGAGAACGATGGGCCCCAGGCATGGGACTGTTTCCGGAAACAGCCGGCCGGGGCGGAAAAAAAGCCGCCAGGTCCTTTCGGACCGGGCGGCTTGGTTTCGTTCGCGTCCCCTTAGATGAAGAGGGGGGCGAGGACGAGCGTGATCGTGGCCAGGAGCTTGATGAGGACGTGCAGCGAGGGGCCCGCGGTGTCCTTGAAGGGGTCGCCAACTGTGTCCCCGACGACCGCCGCCGCGTGAGCCATGGTCTTCTTACCCACGACCTCGCCATCGATCTTCAAGTGGCCCGCCTCGATATACTTCTTCGCGTTGTCCCAGGCGCCGCCGCCGTTGTTCAGCACGGTTGCCAGGATCACTCCCGCGATGGTTCCGACCATCAGGAAGCCCGCGGTAGCCTCGTAC
>JAQTNG010000489.1 GCA_028714015.1 Elusimicrobiota bacterium
CTCGCAGCGCCACCGCGGCGCGGCGCGCCTGCTCCTGGGACGCCTCGTCGAGGCGGCGGGCGATCTCGACGCCGGTCTCGCCCAGGGCGTCGACGCCGAGGGCCTGACCTGGCGCGGCGAGCTGCGGCGTCTGCGCGGGGACGTCAAAGGCGCGCTCGAGGACCTCAACGCGGCGATCCGCATGGACGGCGCGAACTCCTTCTGGGCGCTGGCGAACCGCGCGCTCGCCAAGGGCGCGTCCGCAGACGCGGCCGCGGCGTGGGCCGATTTCGCGATGATCCGCCGCGACGTCCTCGACCGGTTCGAGAAGGCCGCCGGGCGCAAGGCCAAGTCCCCCGAGGACGCGGAAGGCGTCCGGGCCGTCCTCGAGGCGGGGCTCAGGCTCGGCCGCGGCGTGCGCGTCTCCAACGAACACCTCTTCCCGGTCTGGATGAGCCATGGCGACGGCGCTTAGCCCCGCGCAGAAGGCCCGCTTCAAGCGCGACGGCTTCGTCGTGCTCCCCGGCGTCGTCGCCCCCGAGGTCGCCGGCCGCGCCGTGCGCGAGATCAACAACCGCCTCGGCACGGGGAAGCACCCCGACAAGGATCTCGAGGCCGACCCGGTCGACTACCTCTCCGAGTACGTTAGCACGCCCGCCGTCATGGACCTCGCCCGCGGCCCGGTGCGCGCCGTCGCCGAGTCCCTGCTCGGCGCCGGGAAGGTCGAGCCCCTGTCGCAGGGGCAGATCGTCCTGCGCTTCCCCGCCGAGAACGATGAAGTCGAATATAAGAAGCTGATCCATGTCGACGGCCTGTACTCGTCCAAGGACGGCCTCGGAACCAAGGCGGGCAAGCCCCTGCGCTACTCGCTGTGCGCCGGGGTGTTCCTCAGCGACGTGCCCAGGCCCGACATGGGCAACCTGACCGTGTACCCCGGCACGCACCGCCTCATCGCGGAGACGGTGAGGAAGAAAGGCCTCGCGGCGCTGAAAGGCGACCTCGAGGAGAAGCTCTCCCTGCCGCCGGCCGTCCAGGTCACTGGCAAGACGGGAGACGTGGTCCTGTTCCATTTCCAACTCGCCCACGACAAGGCGCGCAACTTTTCGCCCCGCATCCGCCGCGTCGCCTACTTCCGCTTCTGGCACATCGACGCGTGGCTCGACGGCTCCCTCGAGTACCTGAAGAAGGCGATGGTCGACCCCTGGCTCGAGTGGCCGGGCATGAGGGGAGTCCGGTGAAGGCGGCCTTGACCCCCGCGCAGAAGAAGGCCTTCGCCCGCGACGGCTTCGTCGTCGTCCCCGGCCTGGTCCCGCGCGAGCTCGTCGACGCCGCCCTGCGCGACATCAACAACCGCCTCGGACGCGGAGACCATTCCGGGAAGGACTCCTACGCCGACTCGGTGGACTATCTCTCCGAGTACGCGCGCTCGTCGGCGATCATGGACCTGATGAAGGCGAGCCCGCTGCGCGAGCTGGCGGCCTCGCTGCTCGGCCTCAACAAGGTCGAGCCCTGCACCCAGGCTCAGGTCGTGCTGCGATTTCCCGCGAAGACCGACGACTCGCCGGCGACGGTGAGCGTCCACATCGACGGCATGTACGATGCCGCCCGTAAGGACTCGATCGTGCGCTACTCGTTCTGCGCCGGCGTGTTCCTCAGCGACGTCCCCCGCGAAAACATGGGCAACCTCCTCGTCTACCCGGGCACGCACCGCCGGATCGCCAAGGTCTTCAAGGACAAGGGGCTCGCCGCCTTGAAGAGAGGCATCGCCAAGAGCATCCCCCTGCCCGAGCCCGTCCAGGTCACCGGCAAGGCCGGCGACGTCGTGCTCTTCCACTTTCAGACGGCCCACGACAAGGCGCGCAACGACTCCCCGGAGATACGCTACGCGTCGTACTTCCGTTTCTGGCACATCGACGCGTGGCACGACAAAAGCGAGGCGTACCTGAAGCGGGCCCTGACCGACATCTGGCTGGAATGGCCGGGGATGAGAGGCGTCCATGGAACTTGAGCCCGAGCAGAAGAGGAAGATGCTGGAGGACGGATTCGTCGTGGTCCCCGGCGTGGTGCCGCGCCCGCTGATCGAGGAGGCCCTGCGCGAGATCAACCACCGCCTCGGCCTCGGCCGCACGCAGACGATGGACGCCTACGCCGACTCGCGCGACTACTGGTCCGACGACACCGACGCGCCCGCGATCATGGATCTTTTGCAGAAGAGCCCCTTGTGGGAGCTGGCCGAGTCCTTCGTCGGGACCGGCAAGCTCCAGAAGCCGGCCAGCGGGCAGATCGCCCTGCGCTTCCCCTCGGTCAACAACTCCCACGGCGGGCCCGCCTCGCACATCGACGGCTTCTACTCGCCCAACGCCAACAAGACCATCAGCCGCTTCACCATGCTCGTGGGCGTGCTGCTCAGCGACCTGCCCGACAAGTACATGGGCAACTTCACCGCGTACCCCGGCACGCACCGGCAGATCGCGGAGTTCATCAAGGCCAAGGGCACCGCGCCCCTGCGCGCGGGCCTGGCCGGCAAGATCGACCTGCCCGAGGGCGTGCAGGTCACCGGCAAGGCCGGCGACGCCATCCTGTGCCACTACCAGCTCGCCCACGACAAGGAGCAGAACCTCTCTCATCTGATCCGGTACGCCGCCTATTGGCGCCTCT
>JAQTNG010000490.1 GCA_028714015.1 Elusimicrobiota bacterium
ATCGCGCAGAAGCTCGCAGATTCTTCAGACCTCGACGCGTTCAAGAAGTGGCTCGACGGGCTCGTGACACTCGTCGCGAGCGCGCAGGATCTCGGGAAGCAGCTTTCAAAGACCTACGCCGAAACGATCGCGAGCGCCGACGCTGAAGCCGGGATGAGTCCGGCCGGAAAGCTTGCGGATCGCCTCGCCGGCGTCACGGATCTTCTGAAGGCCGTCTCGTTCTACGTAGGCGACGAACAGGTCACGAAGGGGAACGAGGCGATCGCGGCCGCGCAGCAGTTCTATGCCGATGCCAAGGCCGCGATGCTCCAGCTCGCGGCGATGTCCAGGCAGATCACGCAGGACGTCGCCGACTCGACGAAGAAGGTCCTCGACTCCCTGAAGACGCCGGCGGAGCTCGCGGCGCAGTCGGTCGCGGATCTTGAGGCGGACTACCAGCGGATGCGCTTCGCGGCGAATCCCGAGGACCTCGCGAAAGCGTGGGCGAGCGCCCGGACGGACTTCGAGGCCGTCGCAGGCGAGCTCGTGAACCGCATCAAGCAGATCCGCACCGTCCTCGAAGACATCCACACGCTCCAGGCGGCCATGCTCACGGGCCCCGGGCCGAACGCTCAGACGGATCCGCAGGGCTGGCTCGCTCAGAACACGATCGCGATGGAGAAGTACCGCGCGGCGATGCTCGCGGCCTCCCCTGGTTCGCCTGAACAGGTCGCCGCGGCGACGTCTTTCGCCGGGCTCATCCGCGACCGCTACCAGATGGAGATCGACCTCCTCGGCCGCGTGAAGAGCACGATTGAGGCGATCGACCAGTCGATCGGGGCTTCCCTCACACAGCTCGAGATGCAGGGTCTCGGGTCGGTCGTCAATGGGAAGTGGGTCCCGGACACCCATGCCCAGGGCGACTTCATGATGGCCCAGGTCACGAAGCTGCAGGGCCAACTCGCCGGCGCGCAGACACCCGAAGAGGTCCAGCGAATCGTCTCTCAAATCCAGCAGCTCGTCGGGCAGCTCGGCGCGCAGCAGCAGGACCCGACGCACTACGCCGAGAGCCTCAAGATCCTCCAGCAGATCCTTCGGGACACGCAGAAGGCCGCGGACGACCGGCTCAAGTCGATCGGCGCCTCGGCACAGTTCGACCTCACGAAGCTCGGGCCGCTCCTCGCCGAGGCCGAGAAGGCGATGCAGAAGGCGCTCGAGGCCGCGACGACGGATCTCGACGCCCTGGTCTGGCACTTCAAGCGCGCCGGCGAATTCGCGGCCGGGCAGCTCGACCTCTGGGGCACGCAGATCGCCGACCAGCTCAACCTCCTCGGCCCGATCCTCGCGGCGATGGTCTTGAACTTTACGGACGTGAGTGACGCGCTCACAGGGACGGGCGGCGGGGGAACAGGCCCCGGAAAGCCAGGATTCATCCCGATCATCGAGGACGCGACGGTCGCGCTCGGAGACTTCGCCGGCCGACTGCGCGGGACGTCTCCCGGAGGCGGATCGAACTTGACCGCAGGTGCTCCCGGCGGTTCGAACGTGACCGTGACGGTGAATGTCGACGTGAACAGCGGGACGCCCGAGGAGATCGCGGAGGCAACCGCCGAACGCGTTCGGGCTGATGTGTACGCGGAAACGCTCGCAGCGATCAAGTCGAGTAACACGGAGCTCGTCCGGGCGCTCCGGAATAACCCGCAGGCGCTCGCGCGGTGACGCACTTCGCGGACCACGGCGGCGACAGCGAGATCCGGAAGCGGCGTCTCTACCGGATCGACCTCGCGACGCCGGTCTACTGGACGGACTTCCAGGACCACGACATCGAGACGAGCTCCGGGGACGTTTGCGGCGCGCACCGCTGGGTCTCGAAGCCGATCACGCCCGGGCCCATCTCGAATCAGCCGGACGGTCAGAGCGCGTCCTTCTCCTTCGCTGACGCCGACGGCGCGCTCTTCACCGTGCTCTCAACGCAGAACGGCGGCGAACTGGCTGAGGCCTTCATTTACGAGGCAGGGTTCCTGCTCACGAACAAGACGCCGGTGCCGGACGAGGTCCTCGAGATCTTCTCGGGCCGCGTCGATCGCACGTCTCTCGATACGACGACGGGCGACGCTGTCGACTTCGTCCTGATGCCGCCGGCCCAGAAGGACACGGGCTTCCTGCCGGATCGCCTCATTTCAACGCTCCTCAGGACGTGATCCATGAGCCGATATCCAGACAGCCCGATCCCTCAAATCCCCTATCCGTTCCGGTCCAATTGGCCAGGTGTCGAGGGCGACCCGGCCTGGGCCCCGCAGTCGCGCGGGCTCACGGACTACGGGCTCCTCGAGGTCGACCTCTCCTATTCCTGCCTCACTGACGCGGTTTACGCGACCGAGATGAAGGTGCTTTACGACTTCTTCGAGAGCGTGCACGGTGCCTCTGGCCGCTTCACGTTCGCGGACTTCAGGGGATGGGACACCGGCGGCCATGCCTGGTCCGGACTCTTCGTCGCGAAGAGCGACGCGCTCGCGCTCGCGTGGGACCTTCCGACGTTCGCCCTCGTAGGGAGTCCCGCCCCCGTGATCTACGAGAACGGCGTCCCGAAGACGAGCGACATCTACACGACGTCGTGGGACGACACGAAGGCGTATCACATCAAGGTCGGAG
>JAQTNG010000491.1 GCA_028714015.1 Elusimicrobiota bacterium
GAAGTCATCTACGCGCCCCATCCCCGTGATGACGACCGGAAGATCATCCACTCGCGCAAGCCCGCAATCTTCCGGGAACTCATCGTCAAGCTGTTCGGCGACCATCCCCGGGTCGAGGTATTCGCCCGCGAGCGTCACCCCGGTTGGCACGCCATCGGCGACCAGCTGCCGGGCGGCGAGCCCATCCAAGTCGGCCGCATCATCCACCCCCTTCCGCCCGTGACCGCAACCGAGGCGGCCACCCGCCGGCGCGGGCGCATCGTTCAACCCCCTCTGTTCGCAGCCCTTGAAGGAGAATCCGCATGATCCGCATCCCCGTTCAATCCAGCAACATCGTCGCCATCGGCCATGATCCGGTCACCCGCGACCTCGAGGTCGAATTCAAGACCGGAGTCTATGTCTATTCCGACGTACCGGCCGACGCCTTCAAGGCCCTGATGGCCGCCCCTTCGGTCGGAAACCACCTCCATACGCACATCAAACCCAAGTACCGGGCCGAGAAGCTCGGCGCGCCCAAGGCTCCGCCGCAGGAGGATGAGCCGCAGCCGGCCCCGCTCCTCTACCCGATGATCACGCCGCGCGCGGCCGTCGCCTGGTTTGCCCAGATGATCGAGGCGAACCTCCAGACGAACGACGGGACCAAGCCTGATTGGGCGACACAGGAGGACCGGGCGATCTTCCTCCACCTCCTCAGCGAAGTGATGGAGCTCGGCGAGGCGATCGTCGGCGGCAACCCAGCGTGCATCATCTCGGAGGCCTCCGACGTCGGGGCCTGCGCCATGATGCTCGCCGACAAGCGCCGGGACCGGCCGAGCCGCGATCGGGGGGCGGCGTGAGCTTTCACCCCTGCCTTACCTGTCCGGAGGACTTCTTGACGGCTGCTGGGCTGGCCGCGCACGTCTGCTCTCGGCCGACAGTCGTGAAGGCTCCGCCGCCGCGTAAGAACACCGGCGGGACCTTCGAGCGCCTGGTCGTGAAGTCGGCGGAGTCGTTCGCCCCTCTGGGTCTGCACCTCCGCAAGAACGATCCGCGCTTTGCCGGTCAGCACCTGGCGGGCGGCGGCGCGGTCGGGCACATCACGGGGAAGGGCGGCCTCGACTTTGAGGGCCGACTCGACGTGCGTTGGTGCGGGCTCGAGGCGAAGTCCACAGAGAACCAGACCGCTTTCCCGCTCTCCATGCTCCGCGAGCACCAGGTCGGCATCATCGAAGCCGCCGCCACCGACGGGGCGATCGCCTTCCTTCTGATCGAATTCTCGGCGCTCAAGGGTGGCCCGCGGTACTTCGCGCTCGACTGGTCCGCTCTCGAGCCCTGGTGGGTAGCATACGCCGCAGGCAAGGGCCGTGCGTCGATCCCGTTCAAGGCGATCGTCGAACAGGCCGTCGAGGTCCGGCGCGCGGGCAAGCTTTTGGACGTCTTCGCGGCTGTCAGGGCGATGGCCGGGCGGGTGCCGGCATGAAGAAGCGCAGCGGTCCCACCAAGTGGACGCCCCCCGTTATCGAGTCCCTGTACCAGTTGTGGGGCATGTACACCGCCGAGAAGGTAGCCGCCCGGCTCACGACGACTTACGGCAAGACCTTCACGCCGTGGGCCTGTATGCAGAGAGCCTGTCTCCTCGGCCTCTCCTGCGAGACGGCGCAGCCCTACGTCAGCATGGCGGACGGAGCGCGCGAACTGGGGATCGGCTACCGGCGCTTGTTGAGGCACTGCCACAAGAACAAGCTCAAGCTGGTCGGCATGGGATACCTCACCTACTTGTCCGACGAGGCATGGGCCACGGTCCAAGCGGACTTCAAGACGCCTCTTGAGCCTACTCTTGGTGTCACCGCAACGGCGGCCCGGCTCAATTACACGGTTTCCGCAATCAGCGTCAACGTCCGACTCGGCAGGATGCGCGGCTACAAGTTCGGCGGCCGGTGGCTCATCCCCCTGGCCGAGGTTGAGCGCATCGAGCGCGAGCAGCGCGGGGCCCGGTTTATCGGCCAGAAGGAGGCATCATGAGCGCTACCGAAGAGAACCAGACCCGCGCCCAGCTCCACCACGATCTGAAGACCAGGCAGGGCCAGCTGGAGAACTGCCAGGCGGCGCTCGCGGACAGGGACAAGGGCATGATCGAAGCCGTGAACGAGGCCGCCTTGCTGCGCAAGGACCTCGACGGGAGCCTTGATGCTCATTCCCGCGCCCTTGGGGCACTCGCCGTCGAGCGCGCGGAGCACGCCGCCACCATCGTCCTGATGGTGCGCGAGCAGCGGGAACTGGAGCGCGTGTCGGGCCTGCTGAACAAGGCCAACCTCGACCGGCGTGAGGCGGAGGGGCGGACTTGGGCTGCCGAGCGCCGGATCCTGGAACTGGAGAGCAGAGCCCGCGCCCCTTGGTGGGCCTGGTTGCTCGGCACGGGACGGGCGCTGTGAGCCCCAAAGCGTTCATTCATCAGGGCGACTGTCGGGCTATCCTGGCGGCGCTGCCGGCCGGCTCGGTCAATACAATCGTCACGTCGCCGCCCTATTGGGGGCTCCGGGACTATGGTGTCGCCGGCCAGCTGGGCCTTGAGGCCACGCCCGAGGAATTCGTCGCCAACCTCGTCGACGTTTTCCGTGCTGCATGGCGTGTACTGCGTGACGAC
>JAQTNG010000492.1 GCA_028714015.1 Elusimicrobiota bacterium
CTGCGCTCCGCCACTAACTTCGGTAGTATCAAGGGAGGCCCCGGCAAGCGCGACGCAGGGGAGCGGCCTGGTCTATTCCGGCCGCCCGCATCCACACATGAGTCTAAAAGCAAAGATTGAAGCAGTCGTCTACGCCGCGGAAGAGCCGGTAACCCTGGCCCAGGTCTCCGCCCTGTTCGCGGAAGAGGCGCTGGAGTGGAAGCGCCAGCAGGACGCCCCGCCCGGCGAGGCCCTCGATCTCGCGCCGATGCCCGAACAGGCGCCCCTGGTCGCATCTGAATCGGCAGCATCCGAACCAACCCCCTCTGAATTGGTCGCCGCCGAAGCGCCGGCAGCCGATCCCGTTTCCCCCGCCGAGGCGGAGGAGAAGCGTGCCGCCCGCCAGCGGGACCGCGAAGTGCGCGAAATCCTGCGCGGCCTCCTCGGCGAGCTTATCGAGGAGTACGCACAGGGCGACCGCGGCATCGAGATACGCGAGATCGCCGGGGGCTATCGCATCGGCACCAAGCCGGAGTATCACGACAGCGTCCGCGGCTTTGTCAGGAGCCTCAAGCCGCCCCTCAAGCTCTCCCTCCAGGCCCTTGAGACGCTGGCCGTCATCGCCTACAAGCAGCCCGTCACCGCCCCCGAGGTCAGCGAAATCCGCGGCGTGGACTCGGCCGGCGTGCTCGGCAGCCTCATCAGCCGCAAGCTCATCACCACCGCGGGCCGCAAGCAGGTCATCGGACGGCCCATCCTCTACAAGACCACCAAGGAGTTCCTGCTGCGCTTCGGCCTCAAGGACGTCAACGAGCTGCCCAGCATCGAGGAGTTCGAGAAGATGGCCGGCGAGCTGGCCGACTCCGAACTGGCCGAGGAGCCTGAAAGCCCCATCAGCGGAGCCGGGGATCTGCCGTTTACTGAAGCCGCGCCAGCAGAAACCAATCTGGACGAGACCCAGCCGGAAGAATCCAATCCCGCTGCGGCCGATCCCGCCACATCTCAGCCGGAGGCAGTCGATCCCGCCGCACCCCCGCAGCCTGTGGCCCAGACGGTCCCGGCGGAAGGGGATTGATGGCAACGAAACCGGAGCAGCCTACCCACGCCAAGACCCGCGCCAACGACGGCGCCGAGGTCCAGCCCGAGCCGCGCCACGAAGCCCCGCGCCACGAGGAGCGCCTCCAGAAGATCATGGCCGCCGCCGGCATCGCCTCCCGGCGCAAGTCCGAGGAGCTCATCCTCGGCGGACGGGTGCGCATCAACGGCCAGATCGTCACCGAACTAGGCACCAAGGCCGATCCTGCCCGCGACCACATCCGCGTGGACGGCAAGCTTCTGCAAGGCTCCGAGAAGCATCGCTACTACATGCTGAACAAGCCCAAGGGGTACGTCACCACCGTATCCGATCCGGAAAACCGCCCCACCGTCATGAAGTTCTTCGAGCGCGCCGGCGCCCGCGTCTACCCGGTTGGCCGCCTGGACTACCAGAGCGAGGGCCTTCTGCTGGTCACCAACGACGGCGAGCTGGCGAACCGGCTCACCAAGGCCTCCTCCAAGGTGGAAAAGACCTACCTGGTCAAGATCAGCGGCAAGCCCAGCCAGAGCGCCCTCAACCAGTTGCGCGGCGGCATCATGATCGACCGCGGCAAGCGCGACTCGCGCGAGGGCCGCGTCCTCACCCAGCCCGCCGCCATCCGCCTGGTCCGCGACGCCGACAATCCGTGGTATGAGGTCACCCTGACCGAGGGCCGCAACCGCCAGATTCGCAAGCTCTTCGAAGAGATCGGCCACTTCGTCGAGAAGATCCGGCGCGTGGGCTACGGCCCTCTGGTGCTGGATATTCCTCCGGGTGAGATCCGCGAATTGACCGCGGACGAGGTGCTCTCGCTGCAGAGGGCCTCGGTGGGCGTCCGCACCCGCCGTCCGGCCCCGCTCAAGATTCCCAAGCTGCTGGCCGCCTCCCGCCGATCTGGCACGCGCCCCGGCAAGGCGGCCTCGGGAAAGAGGCCTTCAGCCCGCAAAAGGCCGTAAACTGGAGGCGGAGGCGATCATGGAAAAGGCAACGTTCGGCGCAGGATGCTTCTGGGGCGTTGAGGCTGAGTTCGGGCGCATCCCCGGCGTCACGGAGACGGCGGTTGGCTACGAGGGCGGCAGCCTCGAACGGCCCGGCTACAAGGATGTATGCACCAACCAGACCGGCCATGCCGAGGTGGTCGAGGTTACCTTCGACCCTGAAAAGGTAAGCTATCAGGCACTCCTCGATGCCTTCTTCTTGCTGCACGACCCTACCCAGCTCAACCGTCAGGGGCCGGACTGGGGAACCCAGTATCGCAGCGCCATCTTCTTTCACTCCGCCGCGCAGCAGGCAGCCGCGCAGGCCACCATCGCCCGCCTGACCGACGAAAAGCGGTTTCCCAAGCCGATCGTCACCCAGGTCGTCCCGGCGCAAACCTTCTGGCGCGCCGAGGAGTACCACCAGAAGTACCTGGAGAAACGCGGCGCTCCAAGCTGCCACATCTAGAGCAATACCACAGATGGTGTAATGTAGAAGAGGCGAGGCTCTGCGGCGAAGACGAGGATGGCGAGAGCCTACGAGGACGATCTGCGGCGCAAGATATTCGAGGCCCATGCCAAGGGGCA
>JAQTNG010000493.1 GCA_028714015.1 Elusimicrobiota bacterium
GGGGACGACGGCGTCCCACCAGTGGGTGTGCGCGGCCATGCCGTGCGTCAGGAGGAGCGGGGCGCCGGGGCCGCCCCAATCGCGGAGATGGACGGGGCCGGCCTTTTTGCTGTTCACCGTTGAAATGTTACTTCTTCTTGTCCGCGGTGAAGGACCCGTTCGCCGCGTCCCAATCGAGGAGGACCGCGTCGCCCTCGGCGATGCGCCCGTCGAGTTCGGCTTCGACGATCGCGTCGGAGAGCTGGCGCTCGACGATCTGCTTGAGGGGCCGGGCGCCGTAGGCTTTCCGGGCCTCGGCGCGCTTGAGTATTTCGGTCCTTGCGGGGGCCGAGAGCGTGACGGTCACGCCGCGTTCTTTCAGCTGCGCTTCGAGCTCCTTCATCCGCAAATTAAGGATTTCGGAGAGCTCCGCCGTTCCCAGCTCTTCGAAGACGACGATGCCGTCCTCGCCGACGCGGTTGACGAACTCCGGGCGGAGCTTGGCCTTCAGCGCCGCCAGGTACTTCGCGCGGCGCGCGTCGGCCGCCCCGGAAGGCGCCGCGGGCTTCTCCGCGTGCGTGACGAAGCCGATCGGGTTGCGTTTCGGCGCGTCGGCTTCCTCGCCCGCCAATGATCCGCCGATGTTCGAGGTCATCATGATGATCGTGTTGGAGAAGTCCACCGTGCGGCCCTGGCCGTCGGTCAGGCGCCCGTCCTCGATGACCTGCAGGAGGACGTCGAGCACCTCGGGGTGGGCCTTCTCTATCTCGTCGAGAAGAATCACGGAGTACGGATTTCGCCGCACGGCCTCGGTCAGCTGGCCGGCCTGGTCGTAGCCGGCGTAGCCGGGAGGTGAACCGATCATGCGGGACACCGAGTGCTTCTCCATGTACTCCGACATGTCGAGGCGGACCATATTTTTTTCCGAGCCGAACACGGTCTTCGCCGTCTGGCGGGCGATCTCGGTCTTGCCGACGCCCGTGGGGCCGAGGAAGATGAACGAACCGATCGGCTGCTTGACGTTGCGCAGGCCCATGCGGCCGCGCTGCACGCCCTTGGCGACCTTGGCGACGGCCTCGTCCTGGCCGATCACGCTCGCGCCGAGCTCCTTGGGCAGGTCCTTGAGCTGGTCCCGCTCGGCGGCGCCGACCTTGCCGGCGGGTATGCCGGTGCGCAGGGCGACCTCCGAGGCGATGTCGCCGGGGTTGACCTCGGAGCGCCCGCTCAGCTCGGCCTCGGCGCTCGCGTCGTCGAGCAGGTCGAGGGCCGAATCCGGCAGGTTGCGGTCCGTGATGTAGCGCGAGGCGAGCGCGACGGCGGCCTTCACCGTTTCCGCGCCGATGGTCACCGTGTGCTTGTCCTCGTAGCGGCCCTTCACGCCCGCGACGATCAGTTCGGCCTCGTCCTTGGTGGGAGGGAGAAGCTTGACCGGGTTGAAACGCCGCGCGAGCGCGCCGTCCTTCTCGATCTTGCGGTACTCCTCCATCGTGGTGGCGCCGATCACCGAGATCGAGCCGTCGGCGAGCGATTCCTTCAGTATGTTGGCGGCGTCGGTCGAGCCCTCGGAGTCCCCGGCGCCGACCAGCATGTGGATCTCATCGATGAACAGCAGCACGCGGCCGTTCGACTTCTTGGCCTCGTCGAGGATGGCGACCATGCGCTCCTCGAACTGGCCGCGCAAGGTCGTGCCGGCGACGATCTTGGTCAGGTCGAGCTTGATGACGCTCTTTCCCTCGAGCTCGGGCGTCTCTCCGGAGGCGATGAGCAGGGCGAGGCCGTTGGCCAAAGCGGTCTTGCCCACGCCCTTCTCGCCGATGATGAGGGGATTGTTCTTCTCCACGCGCAGCAAGGTCTTCACGATCTGGCGCATCTCGGCCTTGCGGCCGATCATCGGGGGAATCTTGCCGAGGGTCGCCTTCCCGGTCAGGTCGATGCCGTACTTGGTCAGCGCGGGGTAGTCCCGCGGCGCGAGCGGGCGCCAGCCCGAAGGATGAGGGGCGGGAGCGTCGTGGTCGGCGTCCTCGTCGTCCTCGGCCGTCATGTCGCTCAGGAACTGGCGCGTCTTCATCACGCCCTGCGTGATGAGCGGCTCGGTGCGGCCGCCGAGCGCGTCGCGGAAGGCGGAGAGGGAAGCGGCCGCGTTGAGGGCCTTGTGCGAGGCGGTGGTGATGCGCTGGCGGCGCTCGGCCGAGTAGTACGCGTGGTCGAGCCAGGCCTGCGCCTGGCGGACGGCGGCGAGGCGCGCGTCGTCGCCCTTCAGCGCCTCCGCTTGAAGGCGGACGACGTCGGCGGCGGCCTCGAGCTTGGCGTTGGCCAGAGCGATGAGGACCTGCTCGTAGGCCTTCGCCTCGACGCTGAGGCTCTTGCGCGCGTCGAAGTAGCGGTGGTGCAGGGCGTCGAGGCGGGCGACGGCGCGCAGGTGGTTCTCGAGGCCCGGTTGGTTGATCAGGGCGATCGAGTCGATCGCCTCGTTGTGCAGCTCCCACAGGCCGTCGCGGTCGCTCCGGGCCTGGTCGCGCAGGTCGAAGAAGACGACCTTGCCGTTGGCGAGGACGAGCACCTCGCCGCGCGCGGCGAGGGCGGAGACCGAGGCGGCCATCTGATTCGCGTCGAGGCCGAGGGACCTGCCGGCG
>JAQTNG010000494.1 GCA_028714015.1 Elusimicrobiota bacterium
CGGCAGCGCGCTCGCCGGTTCCGCACCTCGGACCCGCGCATCGCCGCCCTCTACAAGCGTCGCGTCGAGATCGAAGAAGAGGGCAAGGCCGGGCGCGCCGAGCCGTCAGAGCCTCCCGCGGCGCTCCTGTCGGCCTTCCGTGAGTTCCTCGACGCCACGCTCGCCCCGGAGACCGCCAGGGGCTACCACGCGGTCCTGCGGCCGATGTTCGACGCCTGGCGCGCGCGCCCCGTCGAGTCGTGGGACCGGGCGCTCGCCGAGTCCTACCTCCACGGGAAGCGGGCGGGCGGGGCGTGGGGCGCCGCGACGGCGTCGGCGTGGCTCGCAGCCTGCAGGAAGTTCGTCGCGTGGGCGGCCGCGCGCGGGGCGGCCGTCCCGAACTTCGTCTCTGGCCTGAAGGCGGGCCCCGCGCACCGGGCGGAGCCGAAGGCGAGGACGGCCGACGAGTTCCTCCGGCTGCTCGCCGCCGCCCGCGGGAGCCCGCTGGAGGTCGCCGTGGCCCTCGGTGGGCTCGGCGGGCTCCGGCGGAAGGAGATGACCACCGCCACCCTCGCCGACGTCGACTTCGCGGCGCGCCGGCTGACCGTCCACGGGTGGAAGGGACATCGGGACCGCTCGGTCCCCATCGGCCCGGTGCTCGAGGAAGTCTTGCGCCGCCGGTGCACGCGCGACGGCCTGCTGATCCGGCGCTCCCTCGACTCCGGCTACCGGCGCCTCCACGCGCTGTGCGAGACGGCCGGGCTCCCGCCCTTCGGCTGGCACACGCTCCGGCACACCTACGCGACGGTCATGCTCGAGCGCGGCGGGGCGGAGCTCCACGAGGTTCAGGCCGCCCTCGGCCACACCTCGCTCGACTCGACCGGGATCTACCTGCGCCCGAAGATGGAGCGCATCCGGTCCGCCGCCGAGCGGGCGTTCGCTCCTACTTCCCCCGCATGATCGCGTCGAGCACGCGCCACTCGCGGACGATGTCGGGGTAGCGCTCGGTGTTCGGGCACATCGGGCCGCCGAGGGGAGGCCGGTGCACGACCGCCTCGCCCGTCGACAGGAGCACCGACACGATCGCGCCGCAGATGCGGCACGGCGTCTCCGGCAACTGCGGCCGTGGGCGCATCTCGGGGTGGTTCTCGTCGGCGGGGCTCACGGCTCTCCGTCGACCGCCGTAGGCCCAGCCGGCTCCGCGACGCACAGGTGGCCGAAGTCGCCGAACGGCCAGAGGCACCGCGGGCACGGCTCGACGCGCGCGTAGCGGTCGGCCCAGAGGCGCAGGTCGGCGCGCTGCTCTTCCTCGACCACGATCGCCGCCCAGCGGTTGCGGTCGGTCATGCGTCCGCCGGCATCCCGCGCCCCGCCTCGCAGGAGGGGCAGAGCGCGTCGCGGCTTCGCTCCCCCGAGAGGTAGCGGCGGCAGCCCTTGCACATGACCCAGCCGCGCTCGCAAGGGGGACAGGTGTACGGCGTGGGCGTGTCGCGGTGGGCGACCCACACGAGGCCGCAGCCGCCGCACTTGAACTCGGCGCACGGGTCTACCACGGCATCAGGCTCGACTCGGGGCCGTACGCGCACTCTTCGACGTGGCAGTCGCACTCGCACTCCACCCCGTCGTCCGCGTCGTCGGGCTCGGAGCCGATGTCGTGGCAGCAGTTCGAGCAGGAGCCCATCAGGCCCTCCACACCTGGCCGCCGTAGATCGCCTTCCCGCCGTGCGTCAGGACGACGCGGACGTAGGGCGTGCTGTCGACGACCTCGATCACCGCGAACCCCGTCTGCCAGTTCGTGAAGACCTGCGTGCGTTGGTGGAGCCACTCGGCCTTGGGGTCACGCGAGCAGGGCATGACCGTCCACACGAACGGTCCGCCCGCGTTCACCCCCGAGTGGACTTGGTAGCGGTGCGTGTGGCCCATGAGGCCCGAGCAGCCGAACTCGGTCGCGTGCTTGTGCGCCGCGTGGAGCCCGTACCAAGACCCGTGCGTGACGGCGAACCGCGGATACGGGTACGTCGGCTGGTCGTCGGGGTGGATGTAGCGCCACCCGCGCTCTGCGAGGTGAAGCTCCGCGGGGATCTCGTCGAACATGTCGCGCAGTTCGGGCGGGCAGCGGCCCGAGGCGACGTAGCGACGGAGGCGATCCTCGTGATTACCATCCCAAAGCGTCAGTTCGCATCGGCGCGGGCCGATCGCGTCGCTGATCTCGTCGAGCCCGCGGTTCCCGTCCCACAGTTCCATCTTCAGCGTGTAGGCGTCGCCGGTCGCCTTCTCGTGCCGGTTCACCGACGACAGGTCGATGAAGTCGCCGACGATCCACACCGCGTCCGGCTTCATGTCGCGTACGGCCGCGAGGAAGATCGCCCACGTCGCCGGGTCGAACTTGGGCCGGTGCGTGTCGGAGATCGCGAGGATGAGGCGCGGCGGCTTCAAGGGCGGCTCGTGCTTGCGCACGCGGCGCTTCTCGCGCTCCGCCCGCATGTCGCGGAAGATCGCCTCGGGCGAGGGGTGGCGGGCCGCCCACTCCTTGCCGCTACTCCGCTTCACAGTTCCCCCCGCGGTAGTGCTCCTGCAGGTACGACCGCAGCGTGAACTTCGAGAACCGCTTGAACGACGGGCACCGCA
>JAQTNG010000495.1 GCA_028714015.1 Elusimicrobiota bacterium
TTCGCGAAGGCCCGTACATCGAGATCGCGAGCCTCGATCAGGTGCAGACCGATTCCCAGACCCTGCCGCCGACCGGCTAGGCTCCCCAAGAAAAAAGAACGGTGCGGGAATCCCCGCACCGAGTCCTCTTGCGGTCCCGACGGGATTCGAACCCGTGTCTCCGGGATGAGAGCCCGACATCCTAGGCCGCTAGACGACGGGACCGAGCTACAGAACGATTATCTCGAAACGCCGAGGCGACATCAACCCGCCTGGGCGTCGGCCGTTCTACTTCTTCGCCGCGGGTCGCTTCTCGGGCTCCGGCGTGGGTTGCTTGCCGGTCCCCGGTGCCGCCGTCCGCTTATCGACCTCGGCCTTGGCCGCGCCGAGCGCATCGAGCAGCTCCCCGTACAGCTCGACGGGAACTGCGATCCCCTTCCGCGTTGGAAGCCACTGGCCGTCGTCCGACTCGTAGAAGTTGCGGACGTCGATGTAGTCGCGATCCTTGAAGTGCGACACGCGAATGTGAATCCGTCCCCCGAGGCCCTTGTCGATGACTCGAACGAGAACCTCATCGCCCGTTTCTGGTTGCTCCGCTCGCTCCGCCATGAAGACCCCTTTCACTGAGTTTCTCGGATATCTAAGGATAGCGAACCGAAGGACACAAGAGAAGTGGGCCTGCCTGGACTCGAACCAGGGACCTCCCGCTTATCAGGCGAGCGCTCTAACCAGCTGAGCTACAGACCCTCGAGAAACGCGGCAATGGTATCGGTCGTCTTCCGCGCTGTCAAGCATCGGGACGCGGAAAGCGCAGACCGTAACCGGGACATCAACCTTCGGATTCTTCGTCCGCCGCGTGGGACCGCAAGGCGTCGATGAGCGCGTCGATGTTCCCTTCCATGACGCTCGGCAGGTCGTACAGGCTGAGGCCGATCCGGTGGTCCGTGAGCCGGCTCTGCGGGAAATTGTACGTACGGATCTTCTCGCTTCGGTCTCCGGTTCCAATGAAGCTCCGGCGGGTGGCGGTCAGCTTGTCGTGCTTCTCTTGCTCGAACTTGTCGCGGAGCCGGGCTCGCAAGACGCGCATCGCTTGGGCGCGGTTCTTCATCTGGGACTTCTCGTCTTGGCAGCTTACGACCACTCCGGTCGGGATGTGGGTGATCCGGACCGCGGAGTCGGTCGTGTTCACGCTCTGGCCTCCCGGCCCCGTCGAGCGGAACGTGTCGATCCGAAGGTCGTTCGGATCGATCTCGAACTCGACTTCCTCGGTCTCGGGGAGGACGACGACGCTTGCGGTCGACGTGTGGATACGGCCCTGCGCCTCCGTCTCCGGCACCCGCTGCACGCGGTGAACCCCGGACTCGTAGCGAAGGAGGCCGTAGGCCCCTTTCCCCTCAACGGAGAACGTCAGCTGCTTGAAGCCACCGAGCGCCGTGGCGTGGCTGTCGAGGAGCGAGACCTTCATCCGCATCTTCTCGGCGTATCGGGCATACATCCGGAAGAGGTCGGCGGCGAACAAGCTCGACTCGTCGCCGCCGGTGCCGGCGCGGATCTCGACGATCGCGTTCTTCTCGTCATCCGGGTCGGGCGGCGCAAGAAGGCGCCGGAACCCGACCGCGAGCTCCTCGAGCTGCACCCGGTCGCCCTCGATCGCCTGGTCCAGCTCGGCCCGCAGCTCCTCGTCGGACTCGCGCAGCTCCTCCATCTCCTGGATCGATGTCTGGAGCTTCTGCCACTGCGCCCCCGCCTGGATCAGCTCGCCCAGCCGCGCGTAGCGCTGGGAGATCTCGCGGTAGTCCGGGCGCGCGTACGCGCTGGGGTCCGAAAGCTGCCGTTCGAGGTCCGCGCGCTCCTCCTGGGCCCGCGCCAAGTGATGCAACACATCGAGGCTTGCCATATCGGGGAAACGCTACGTTACGCCGCGCGGGCTTTCAAGCCACCTAGGCAGAGAAGCGACCGCGCAGGAAAGCAACCTGGTCTTCGAGCGACGCGATGCGGGCGTCCTTGTCGGCGATTCGCGCGTACAGTCCCGCGATCACCGTGTGCGATCCGACGATGGCCTCCCGCCGGCAGGTCTCGAGTTCGTGGCGGAGGAACATGACCTCTTCCGCGAGGATGCGCTCCACGTCGCTCGCAAAGTCGACGGCGTCGAGCGAGGCCTGCGACAAGAGTCGATCCACGAAGTCGTCCGGTTCCATACGTCTACGCTACTCCGCCCCGTCGCGTGCAGGAGGACAGGGGACCCCCAAGGAACGTCCCTTCGTCCCATCCCTACGCTCCCCGCGTCACGCTTGCCACAGGGGGCGGCGGCTACAGTAACGAGGCGAGGTCAGGAAGAGCGAATGAGCAAGATTACCGTCGACGACAAGGCATGCATCTTGTGCGGCGCGTGCGCCAACGTGTGCGTCAGCGCGCGGGTGTACGACATCGGCTCGCGCGCCGCGGTCGCCGCCCGGCCGGAGGCTTGCTGGGGCTGCGGACAGTGCGTGTCGGTGTGCCCGGTCGACGCCATCGACCACGACGATTTCCCGCTCGACAAGTGCCCGCCAATCGACGAGCGTCACCTGCCTCCGCTCGATGATCTCGTCAGCCTCTTCCGCTCGCGTCGCTCCAACCGAACC
>JAQTNG010000496.1 GCA_028714015.1 Elusimicrobiota bacterium
CGCTCTCGACTGGAGCCGGCTCGACGGCAAGGGCGGCGACGAAACGGCGTCCGCTTTGGTTCCCCACAACCCCGGCCCCCAGCCGCTGTCGCCGGCGGGCGCGCTGAACGAGCTGCTCGACCCCGCGCTCGGCCTCGAGAAGCGCGGCTTGACCGCGGGCAACCCGTTCGACGGGCGCCGCAAATCGCTCCGCGAGCTGGAGCTGCCCCACAACAAGTACTTCTAAAGCCCGCTCTCCGAGCCGCGCCGATCGCCCGCCGGTCTTAATAGGCGGGCGATTGACTTTTACGGGGGGGGCCCCTACACTTCAAACCATGAGGCTCGCCGCGCGAGTCGTCTTCGTCCTTTGCCTGGCCGCCACGGCGGCGCGGGCCGCTTCGCCAAAATACAAGGCGGCCGAGGAGGCACCCTCGCGCGACGGCTGGAACTCGATGAACATGGAGGCCCAGGCCGTCATGGGCGAGCTTCAGCTCCAGTCCGGCAACGTCGGCGGCGCGCAGAAGACCTTCCAGAAGTCCCTCGACCTCGGCGCCAAGGTGCGCGGCCCGCGCGCCGAGGTGGCGGCGCAAAGCCACTACCGCAGCGCCGAAATCTCGCTGGCCAAGGGCGAGTACGGCGACGCGCGGCGCAACCTCGAAATTCTCATCCAGCGCTATCCCGAGACCGAGTGGGCCGAGAAAGGCCGCACCCTCCTGTCCGGGATGCCGGACAACGGCGCCGCCGCTCCCGCCGAAGCCGACGAGCCCTACGTGCCCGCGATGGCCTCGTCCTCCGCCGAGGAGGCGCTCGGCCGCCTGCGGGCCGCCATCGACGAGGGCCGGACCGAGGCCGCGCTCGCCGAGGCGTACGACTTTCACCGCCGCTACCCGTCGCGCCCCGAGAACGGCGAGGTCGATCTTGCCGCGGGGGCTTTGCATCTGCGCCGCGGCGAGGCCGCTCGGGCCGTCCGCTTTCTCAAGCCGCTCGCGGCGGGCTCGGACCCCGCGGTGAAATATAAAGCCCTGCACCTGATCGGCGCCGCGCTCGCGTCGCTCGGCCTCGACGAGGCCACGCTCAAGATGGTGCCGGAGGCCGACGCGGCCGGCGCGACGAACCGCTGGCTGGCCCTGGCCCAGGTCTGGCGCGCCGCCGCCGAGGATCGCATGGGACGCAAGGACGACGCCGCCGAGCATTACCGCGCGGTGTCGGCCTCGGGCCAGGACTCGCCGGTGAAGGCCTACGCGCTCGCCGCGATCGCCGCGGACTGGGACCGCAAGGGCCGGACCGACCGCGCGCGCGACGCGCTCAAGCGCGCGGGCGACGAGGCCGCGAAGTGGGGCCTCGTCGAGCTGCGCGAGTCGGCGGCGCTCTCCGAGGCGCACCTGCTCCAGCGCGCCGGCAAGCTCGAGGAGGCGCAGAAGTCGTACCAGAATTTCACCGTGCGCTTTCCCGAAAGCCCCCTGCGCGCGCAGGCCCTCTATCAGCGCGGCCTGTGCCTCAAGAAGCTCGAGCGGCCCGAGGAAGCCGCCGAGGTCTTCGAGGATCTCGCATCGCGCCACCCCGCCTCGGCCTACGCCGCCGACGCGCACCTGCAATTGGGCCAGATCTACACCGAGCTCGGACAATCGGAGAAGGCTCTCGGCCACTATAAGCTCATGGGCCGCACCTCCGAGGCCCAGGACGCCGACCGCGAGGCCCTGCTCCTGATGGCGCAGGTCCACTACAACAAGAAGCGCTGGGCCGAGGCGATGCCTCTCTATAAAAAATATCTGGAGGGCGCGGCCCCCGGCGCGAAGACCAAGGAGGTGTCGGGCCTCCTGCTCGTCGCGACGTGGCAGCACGACAAGGAGGACCCGGAGCTGCCGGCCCTCGTCGCGAAGTACCCCGACCATCAGCTGGCGGCCCGGATCCGCTGGGACCTCGCGGCGAAGGCGTATAAAAAACAGGACTGGGACGCCGCGGAGCAATTGTTCAAGAAGCACATCGAGGACAACCCTCACGCCGCGAACATCGGCGACGCGCGCTACTATCGCGCCGAGTGCCTGCGCCAGCTCCACCGGACCGAGGAGGCGGCGGGCGCGTACCGAAAATTCCTGTCGGCGCACCCGAAGCATCCGCGCGCGCGGGACGCCGCGATGGCCCTGGGCGCCATGCTCTACGAATCGGGCGACGCGTCGGGCGCCGCCGCCGCCTACGCGAAGGTCGGCGGCACGGGCGCCGACGCCGCCGACGCGGGGTACAACCGCGCGCTCGCCTTGGCCAAGGCGGGCAAGGAGCGCGACGCCGAGCGGGCGTGGGCCGCTTTCACGACGAAATTCCCCGCGCACGAGAAGGCGTCGTGGGCGTGGTCGCAGATCGCGAAGCTGCGGGAGGACCGCGGCGACCTCGCGGGCGCGGCCGACGCCTACGTTCGCGCGACGGGCAAGAACGAGCGGATGATGGCGCTGTATTCGCTCGGGCGCCTGCAGGAGCGGCGCAAGAAGACGAAGGAGGCGAAGAACGCCTACGAGCGCCTGCGCGCGCTGTCCCCGAAGGACGACGCCGCCCGTCTGTCGGGGCTGCTGCGCCTGGGCCTGATGCTCGAGCTCGAGGACAAGCCGAACTCGGCCGCCCC
>JAQTNG010000497.1 GCA_028714015.1 Elusimicrobiota bacterium
GGCGGCGCAGCCGTGAGGATGCGGGCCCTCGGGCTGCTGCTCCTGCTGGCGGCCTGCGCGCCGCCGATCGTCGAGCGGCCCGCGCCGGAGGCCGCCGGAGCGCCGGGCGGCGGCCGGGGGCGTTTTCACCGCTTCCGCGTGCGGGTGACCGCGGCGCCGGCCGAGATCCGCCATGACCTGACGCTCAAGGAAATCGCGCTCCTGCCGGGCGCGGCCGGCAGGGGCCTGAAGACCCAGGGCGTCACCACGATCAGGCACAGCCTCGCGACGCACACGCGGTTCAGCACGACGACGGGCACCCGCGCGGTTTACGCCTGGTTCGACGACGTGATTCTCGAGATCTCGATCTCCTCGATCATCATCCACATCCCCCGCGAGTACGCGCCGGGCTCCTGCGAGTACCGGATCGTGCTCGAGCACGAGCGCGGCCATGGGAGATCGGCCCGCGAGCAGGCGGTGGACCTGGCCGGCAAGCTCGAGCACGCGCTGGCGTCGTCGGAGGGCATCCCGACGCGCTTCGACCCGGTGATCTCGACCGATTTCGCCGCGGCCGGAGACCAGCTCAAGGCGGCCATCGCGAAGGTCGTCGATCCCGTCTACGAGCAGTACGAGAAGGACGAGGCGCAGACCCAGGCCCGGCTCGATTCCCCCGACCCGTACGCCGCGGTGTACGACAAATGCGGAGGCTGGAAGTGACGCGCATGAAGGCTTTCGGCGTGAGGCCTCCGGAGCCGCGAAGCGCGCGGGTCCTCGAGCTTCCGCGGCCCGAGCCCCGGCCCGGGGAAGCGCTCGTGGAAGTCCTCGAGGTCGGAATCTGCGGCACGGACGCGGAGATCAACGAAGGGCTCTATGGGACGGCCCCGCAGGGCGAAGAGTTCCTCATCCTCGGCCACGAGATTCTGGGCCGGCTCGAGAGCGGAGAGCTCGTCGTCCCGATGGTGCGGCGAGGCTGCCTCGTCTGCAGCCACTGCCGGCGCGGCGAGCAGGACATGTGCGGCTCGGGCTCGTTCTCCGAGCGCGGCATCAAGGGAATCCATGGAGGGATCTGCGCGTACATCGCGGAAGCGCCGTCGATGCTCATCGGCGTCCCCGCGGCCGCCCGCGCGCACGCGGTGCTGCTCGAGCCGATGAGCGTGGTCGCCAAAGGGATCAGGCACGCCCTTCTGATCCAGAAGCGGTTCCAGTGGGAGCCCCGCCGCGCGCTCGTCGTCGGCGGGGGCCCGATCGGTCTGCTCGCCACGCTGGCGCTGCGGGCCCTGGGGTGGGAGGTCGTGACGGCCGCGCGTAAGCGGGGGACATCGGCGAAGTCCGCGGTCGTCGCCGCGGCCGGAGCCTCCTACCACAGCGTCGGCGACGCCTCCCTTCTGTCGCTGGCGGAAGGCGGAGCGGCCTTCGACTTCATTTTCGAGGCCTCGGGCAGCGCCGAGGCGGCCTTCGACAGCATGCATCTTCTGGCGCTCAACGGCGTCCTGTGCCTGACGAGCATCACCGGCGGGAGCGCCTTGAAGACCGTCCCCAGCGACCGCCTCAACCGCGACCTCGTTCTGGGCAACAAGGTCGTGTTCGGCGTCGTCAACGCCAACAGGCAGGATTTCGTCGAGGGGCTGGCCTATTTCGAGCTCATCGAGAAAAAGTGGCCGGGAGCGCTCGGAAAGCTCCTGACGCACCGGGTCGGCTTCGACAACGCCGGGGCGCTCTTCGACCTGCAGAAAACGGGCATTAAAACGGTCTTCCAGGTCTCCCGCGACTGACGCCTACCAGCGCGCGTGGTCGAGGAGCAGCAGGCCGGCGGAGAGCGCGGCGGTCGCCCAGGTCCCGGCGGAGACCTCCTTCCGGCGCCCGCACAGCGCGTACAGCGCCCCGTGCGAGACGAAGCCCCAGAGCAGGCCCTGCGTGATCGAGAAGGTCAGCGGGATCAGGGCGACCGTGAGGAAGGCGGGGACCGCGTCCTCGACGCGGGAGAAATCGATGCGCGTCACGCTGCGGAACATCAAGGCGCCGACGATCACGAGCACCGGCGCCGTCGCGTAGGCCGGCACCATCCCGGCGACCGGTCCGAGGAAGAAGCAGGGAAGGAACGCGAGCGCGCAGAAGAAAGCGGTCCAGCCCGTGCGGCCGCCCATCTCGATGCCCGACGCGCTCTCGATGAAGGCCGTGCCCGACGAGGTGCCGGCGAGCCCCGCGCCCATCGTCGCGAAGGCGTCCACGATGAGGCCCTCCTTCAGGCGCAGCGGCCGGCCCTTTTCGTCCACGAGCCCGGTCGCGTGCGCGACGCCGACGAAGGTCGAGATCGAATCGAACAGGTCGGTGAAGAGGATGGAGATGATCGCGGGCAGCAGCGAGAGCTTCAGCGCGCCCCGCAGGTCGAGCTTCATGAAGACGCTCGAAAAGTCCGGCTGCGAGAACGCGCTCGGCGGCGCCGCGATCAGCCCCATCGTCCAGGCCGCGGCGGTGACGCCGAAAATGCCCGCGAGGAAGGCGAACGGGCTCTTGCGGCGCATCAGGGAGACCGTCAGCGCGCCGCCCGCCAGCGCCAGGAACGCCTTGCGGTCGAGGACGCCGAGCCGCACGAGCGT
>JAQTNG010000498.1 GCA_028714015.1 Elusimicrobiota bacterium
CGGTGATCTCGCGCGGGATCTCGAGGTAGTTCACATCGCCGAAGAGGCCCGTCTTGGCGTCGTTCTTCCAGGTGATGCGGAAAAGGTTGGCCGGGTCGAGGTCGTTCATGCCGACCTTCTTGAGCCGCGCGTGGATCTTCGCGGGAGCCGTGGAGGGGTTCTTCATCTGCGCGAAGGTCGGTATGACGACGCCTCTTTCCTTGCAGAGCTTGGCCGTCTTCTTTAAAACCGCTTCGTTGATCTTCATGGCTCTCCCTGTCCAACAAAATCGAGTCTTACGGCTGACGAAAACGGACTGTTTCCGGAAACAGCTGCCCGGCTATCCTTGAGGATAGTCGCGGTCCCGTAACTGCATTGTATCTAAGAAATCTTTTCTCGTTTGACCAGGCGCCGAACCGAGTCCATTCCCGTCCCCACTTCATGAGGCCGTCCCGCGACCTTCATGGCGCTTGAAACATCCTTCAAACCGCTGCCGGTGACGACGACCACCGCGGAATCGTTCGCGCGCACTTTTCCGGCGGCGGCGCACTTGGCCAGGCCCGCGTAGGCGGCCGCTCCGGCGGGCTCGGCGAACACGTTCGCTCCCCGGGCGACGGCCGGGATGGCGGCCAGGATTTCTCTATCGCTGACAAGCACGGCGAAGCCGCCGGATTCTTTGAGGGCCTTCACCGCCGCGGCGCCGTCGCGGGGAAGGCTCACCGAGATGCTGTCGGCCACGGTCTTGCCGCTCACCGGGCGGATGGCTCCGCCGTTTTTCCAGGCGCGCGCGATGGCGGCGCTGCCCTCGGCCTGCACGGCGACCATCTTCGGCAGCTTGTCGATGAGGCCCAGCGCGTGGAAATCGGTGAAGCCCTTCCAGAGGCCGCTGATGATGTTGCCGTCGCCGACCGAGACGAACACGAAGTCGGGGACCTTCCAGTTCAGCTGCTCGCAGAGCTCGAAGGCGCAGGTCTTCTTGCCTTCGCGGGTGAAGGGGTTGTAGCCGGTGTTGCGGTTGTACCAGCCGTACTCGTCGCAAGCCTGGCGGCACAGGTCGAAGGCCTCGTCGTAGGTCCCGTCCACGCTCAGGACCACGGCGCCGAAGACGAGGAGCTGGGCCAGCTTCGCGCTCGGCGCGGTCCGGGGCACGAAGATGACGGGCTTGGTCTCGCGCTGGGCCATCATGCAGGCCAAGGACGCGGCGGCGTTGCCGGTCGAGGCTCCGGCGACGGTCTTCTCCCCGGTCTCGAAGGCGCGGGCCGCGACGACGGCGCTGGCGCGGTCTTTAAAGGAAGCCGAGGGATTGCGGCCGTCGTCCTTCAGGTAAAGGTTCTTGAGCCCTATGGCGGAGCCGAGCTTGAGGGCGTGATACAGCGGCGTCCAGCCGGCGTGGACGGGCGGAACGCCCGCTCTGCCGTCGAGCGGCAGGATATCCAGATATCGCCAAAGGGTCCGCTCCGGGTCGGCCTTCAGGGACTTGCGGCTGATCCTCTTTCGGAGCGCCTTGTAGTCGTAGACGACCGAGAGGTTCCCGCGGCAGCGCGGGCAGATGTACTTGGTCTCGGCCAGGCCGAATTCCGCCGCGCACTCGACGCAACGGAGGCCTTCTATTTTCTTCATGACCTTCGCCGCATCATAGGAAATAATGAGTCGGCGCGGCGCGCCGGGCGGCTCTTGACAGGGCCCGCTCGCTCGGCTATAATAAACCAAGGAAACCGGATGGGTTTCCAGAGTTTCCTATAAAAATGACACCCACCGCCCCGACGGACGAGAGCACCTCCGAGACCCGGCGCCGCATCGTGGAGGCCGCGCACGAGCGATTCCGGGCCGCGGGCTACAGCCCGGTGACGATGGACGACATCGCCCACGACCTGGGCATGAGCAAAAAGACGCTCTACGAGTTCTTCCCCGCCAAGCTCGAGCTCTTGAGGGCGACGAGGAAGATGCGCAGCGCCGCCTGCCAGCGCGAGATGGAGGCCATCGCCGCCGAGAAGCTCGACTTTTTCGCGCGGGCCCGCAAGACGTTCGGCTACATCTCGCAGATCTACTCTTCGCTCACGCCGGCGTACATGACGGACATCCGCCGCAGCGCGCCCGAGGTCTGGAACGAGATCCAGGAGTTCAAGCGGACGACCGTGCGCCGCAACATGCTGGAGCTCATCGACCACGGCATCGCGCACGGCTTTCTGCGCAAGGACCTCGATCGGGAGACCTTGGTTCAGCTCTACCTCACGATGACGACCGCGCTGCTCAATCCCGAGCTCTCGGGCTGGTCGTCCGGCGAGCCCATCGCGGCCGCGTTCGACGTGTTCGTGCGCATCTACTTCGAGGGCCTGATCACCGACTCCGGGCGCAGACGGCTGAAGGGGCGGGAGGGGGTGCGTTGATTAAGCTCGCCGCCGCGCTGGCGCTTTTCGCCGCCCCGGCGTTCGGCGCCGAGGCGCCGTCGCCGTTGGGCCTGCGCGAGGCGATCTCGGCCGCCGTCGCCGGCCGCCTCGACGCGGTGCTGGCCGGCGAGCGCGGAGCGCAGGCGCGCGCGCTGGCCGCGCAATCGGCTTCGCGCATACTGCCGCAGCTG
>JAQTNG010000499.1 GCA_028714015.1 Elusimicrobiota bacterium
CCGCCGAGAAGCCGGCCGCCTCCGCGCCGGCCGCTCCCGCGCCGGCCGCCGAGGCGCCCAAGGTCGAGGCGCCGAAGGCTCCGGCCGCCTTGCCGCCCGCCCCGACGACCAAGCCCAAGGTCCTGACGCCCCAGAGCCCCTACCGCATCGACGACGTCCTCGCGGAGGAGATGAAGGAGATGGAAGACCTGGAAGGCGAGATGCGCCGCGAGATCGAGTCCCGCCGCAAATAAGGCGGGGGGCGGCTCAGAGGACGAAGATAAAGACGCTGGCCAGGGTCAGGAACGCGCCCGTGAACATGCGCGACACGCTGGCTTCCCTGCGGCCCGTCGTCAGGTAGAACATCCCGATGGCCATGAGCACGGTCGAGAAGGCCATTTTCCCCATGACCGCGGGGGTGACCGTGATCCAGGGCTTGGCGCCCGCGCTCATTTCCTGAGGCCCTCGGTGTTCTCGACGGCCCACTTCTCCCAGCTCGCGTAATCGCGACGGTCGAAGTTCTTCTTCGAGAGCTGGCCGAGCACGGTGTAGGCGAGGTCGTGGCTGCCGGGCTCCGTCAGCTTGAGGATGTCGATGAGCCGCGGAGCCGCCGCGAGAATCTTCCTGCGCTGGACCGAATCGTCCACCAGCGGCACGAGAAGCCCGAGGGTCTTGCCGCGCACGGAGCCGCTCGGGTCGTCGAGGAGGGGGATGATCAGGTCCGCGTCCACGCGCAGATCCTTCCGGTGGTTGATGATGTCGGCCAGGACCTGGAGGCCGGCGCCGCGGACGACGGAGGCCGGGTCCTTCAGGGCGGAGAGGCAGGACTCGACCACCTTCTCGCCGCGCGTGCCGTAGCTCAGCACGAACAGCGCGGCGGCGCGCTTGTCGGCATCCGCCTCGTGCGCCAGCACCGTCCGGAGCTCGCGCTCCTTGGCCGCGGCGCCCGCGACGAATTTCTTCTGCAGGGCGTCGAGCTCGGGCGTCGCCCCGCCCCACAGGCAGTAGAAGCCGGGGCAGTCGGGCCGGTCGACCGGCATCTCCCCGCGCCGGGACAAGACCGAGCCGAGCTCGTAATAGGACTTCCAGGCGGCGAGCAGGCCGTCGGGATCGGCCACGGTCTTCTTCGGCGCGGGGGCGAACGCGAGGCGGCCGCGGTCGCCCTCGTCGACGATGTCGAACGTGGCGTACATCGCGTGGTCGACGGAGGTGAAGTACTCGGAGATCGCGAGCCCGGCGGCGGCGATGCCGGGAATCTTGGCCGTCTCCCGCTCGATCTCCCTGCGGACGCCCTCGGCCTTCTCGACCGAGGCGGGCCGGTGCTGGTTTCGCAGGGCGACGATCTCGGCGATCCGCGGGCCGAACAGCTCGCGGGCCTTGTCGGCGCTCAGCACGGACGAACGGTAAACATCGAGGCCGCGCAGCGTCGCGGTGGATTGGGCGCGCGCGGGCGCGGATGCCAGAAGCAAAGACATCATTACTAATATGGTCATCATCGCCGAAATTATAACCATTTCCTGACGGTGTCAGGCTTACCGGTATTTGCAGTATTCCTAAGGCGCCTTCCGTAGGAATACTGCAAATACCGGTAAGCCTGACACCTCGCGAATAACCATTTTGCTATCGTCGTTCGGTGATCCGAACCGCCGTCGCCTCCGCGCGCGTCGCCCTCGTCGAGTCCCCGCTCAAGCGCCCCTTCATCACCGCCCAGGGCCGCCGCGACCGCACCGTCAACGCGGCCATAACGGTAAGGCTCGGGGGCGGAGCCGCCGGGTACGGGGAGGCGTCCACCTCGATCGCGCAGAAGCACCTGACGCCGCTCGCGCTGCGCGGCGCGCTCGAAAAAATGGCCCTTCGGGCTCGCGGCCGGGACGTCCGCGACTGGCGCGCGCTCGTCGACGAGGCCTGGGCGCGGCACGGGACCTTGAGCCCCGCCGTGGCCGCCTTCGAGGCGGCGCTGCTGTCGGCCTTGGCGGAAGAATCCGGCACGGGCCTCGCCGGCTGGCTCGGCGGCGCTCAGCGGCGGCTGGAGACCGACCTCACGATCTCGGCGTCGAACGACCCCGATGAAACGCGGGCGGCCGCCGCCGAGGCCGCGGCCGCGGGCTTTCGCCTGCTCAAGATCAAGGTCGGAGGCCGGAAGGCCGACGATCTCGCGCGCGTGCGCGCCGTGCGCGAAGCCGCCCCCAAGGCCCGCCTTCTGCTCGACGGCAACCAGGGCTTCGCCCCGGCGGCCGCGCTTAGGTTCATCGAGACGGTCATGAAGACGGGCGCGACGGTCGAGCTGTTCGAGCAGCCCACGCCCAAGGCCGACCTCGAAGCGCTCGCCTTCGTCGCCCGGCGCTGCCCGGTGCCGGTCGCCGCCGACGAAAGCGTGGCGACGCCGGCGGACGCCGTTCGCGCGGTCAGCGCGGGGGTGACCGCGATCAACATCAAGCTCGCGAAGTCGGGCATTTCGCGCGGCCTCGAGATCGCCGCCGTGGCGAACGCGGCGGGGCTGCCCCTGATGATCGGCTGCATGGCCGAGACCGCGCGCGGCCTCGCGGCGCGCGTGCACCCGGCGCTGGGCACCC
>JAQTNG010000500.1 GCA_028714015.1 Elusimicrobiota bacterium
CCCTCGTGCCCTTGATGCTGAAGGAGGGCGTGACGCTCGAGGACTGGTGCCCGTTCCATTCCTCCATGGAAACGTACCTCGACGGAAATTTTTCTTTTTATCCTTTTGCGTTCGTGGACTGGGACGGACGGAAGAAATCGAAGGTGGGAAGCGCGTCGGAAGGCGTGCCCGAGCGCTACCGGGACTGCACCTTCGACCTGAACTCGGATCAGTGCAAAACCTGCACCTCGACCTACTACAGCAACCCGCAGGTCAACGAGGGCAACGACCCCTACCGGTGGCGCACCGAGATGGCGCGCGCCTTCATGGACCGCGTGGCGCTCGCCGCGCGCACCGACCCCGTCATGCGGGATTATCTCCGGGAGGCGCTGATCCGCTGCCGGATCAGCTGAACCTCATGGCCCTCTCCGACGACGCCCTGCGCCTCGACCGCCTGCTGCGCGGCGCCGATCTCGCGCCGGACAACCGCGCCGCGTCCGCCTGGCGCGGCCTGCTCTCGACGGGCGTGGTCTATCTGGGGCAGGGCGACGGCTGCGACGCCCGCGGCATCGTCCGCCGCGGCCGGCGCATCGCGCGCGCGCACGGCTGGCGCGAAGCCGTGCGCTCGCCGAAACCCCTCGCTCCGGCCGACGCGGCCTGGGCGGCCGTCTACGCCGCGCTGAAGGGTCCCGCGCGCGGCCAGCGGCGCGGGCTGTCGCGCGCCGTCGCCCTCGCCCCGGGGCGCCCGGCCTTCCGGATCATCCGCGGCCTCTGCCACCTGGTCGCGCGCAACGGGCTGGAGGTTTCGCAGGACGCGGCCGCGCGCGCCGACCTTTCGGCCGCCGCCGAGGCGGAGGAGCGCTCTCCCTGGGCCCCGCTGGCGCTGGGGATGTCGGAGTACCTGGCCAAGCGCATGCGCCGCGCGCGCGAGCTGTTCGAGGAGGCCGGGAGGCGCGATCCCCGCGATCCCTGGCCCGTCCTGCTCGCCGCCGATTCGCTTTACTATAACTCGAGCTTCCCCGAGGCCTCGGCGCGCTTCGAGAAGGCCGTCCGTCTCGACCCGGACTGCGCGTGGAGCTGGGCGCTGCTCGGCCGCTCGCGCTACCTTCAAGGCGACCCTAAGATGGTGGACGCGCTCGATCGCGCGGCGAAGCTCGAGCCGAAATCCGGTTGGATACTGTGCTGGCGCGGCGCGGCGTGGGCGCTGCTCAAGGACCGTTCCCGAGCGCGGCGCGACTTCAATAAGGCCGCGCTCCTCGAGCCGGGCTACGACCGGACGCAGTCCTGGTATGGCGCCTGGCTGTGCGGGCGCGGCGAGCTCGCGGAAGGCCTGCGCCGCCTGCGCCTGGCCGCCGCGCTCAATCCGCTGTACGAGGTGACGTGGTACTCGCTGGCGACGGGCGAGCTCAAGGTCGGCCGTCACGCCGCGGCCGCGGCCGCGATGAGGCGCGCGATCAAGGTCAACCTCGAGACGACCTGGGCGCGCGGCTGGACCGACGTGCAGGACGCGGACCCGGCCTGCCGCCGCGTGCTCGAGAACCTGCGCGAGCTTCTCGCGCGGCGCCCGGGCTGGGGCGAAGGCCAGGCGTGGTTCGGCCAGACGGCCCTGCTCCTGAGGCGCCACGCCGAGGCCCGCCCGGCGCTCGAGGCCGCGCGGCGGACCGGCGCGCTGAAGCCGTGGCCTTCGATCTGGCTCGGCCTGCTCGAGCGGCGGCTGGGACGCGCGGCCGCCGCGGAAGCGCTGTTCTCCGAGGCCGCGGCCGCGGCGCCGGACATGGCCTGGCCCTGGGCGGGGAGGGGTGCCGCGCGCCTCGAGCAGGGCCGGACGAACGAGGCCCTGGCCGACCTCGATCGCGCGCTGGCGCTCGACCTCCGCGCCGGGCGAGGCCTGGCGCTGCTGTGGCGCTCTCTCGCGCGCAAGGCCGCCGGAGACGAGCCGGGCGCCCTTGAGGACGCGCGCGCCGCTCTCGCGTGGTATCCGCATTGGGCTCATTGGCTGACCCCGCTGCTGCGCGGCGTCAAGCGCCCCTTCACCGAGGTGTCCGACGCGCCCGCGGAGGCCGGGGAGCCTTCGTCCTACGACGCGCCCGCGTGGGTCCGCCGCGGACGCCGCCGCCTCGCCGAGGGCGACGCGCCCGGCGCGCTCGAGGACCTCTCCCGCGTGCTCGAGGAGTGCCTCGACCCGTCCTGCGTCGAGGCCCTGCTCCTGCGCTCGCGCGCGCACGCGGCGCTCGGCGACGCCTCGTCGGCCGCGTCGGATCTCGCGCGCGCCCGCGCGCTGTCCGGCGCGCGCGCCGGGACGGGGGACGGCGCATGAGCGAGCGCGCGGACCTCATCGTCGTGGGCGGCGGCCCCGCGGGGACCACCTTGGCCGCGCTCGTGAAAAAATACGCCCCGGGCCGGCGCGTGCTCCTGCTCGAGAAGTGCGCCGCTGCGCGGCATCACGTCGGCGAGTCCTTGCTGCCCGCGATGGTGCCCGTGCTCAAGGAACTGGGCGTTTTTGAAAAAATCGACGGGGCGGGCTTCCCCCGCAAGATCGGCGCGAACTATGTCTGGGGCGAGAGCCGAG
>JAQTNG010000501.1 GCA_028714015.1 Elusimicrobiota bacterium
CAGCAGCTTCTGCGTCATCTCGTGGTCCGTGCCGAACGCCGCCGTGGAGCCCACGAAGCCGTTGAGGACCGCGATCCAGATGATGTTCGGATTGCCGAAGAATTTGGCGAGGAAGCCGGGCTCCATCACGTTGGGCCCCCAGTTGAAAACCTCGAGCTTGCCGGCGTCGCGAGCCAGCTGCATCGCCGCCGGGAAGCCGCCCTCGACGCGGTGGATCAGGAAGACGATGGTCAGCGCGCCGACCCCGAGGAAGGTCGCCGCCTGCAGGACGTTGGTCCACACGACGGACTCGATGCCGCCGTAGGAGATGTAGGCGACGCTGACGAAGGTGAACAGCAGGATCGTCGGCATGATGTTCCAGCCGAGAAGAACGCTGACCGCGACGCTCGCCGCCATCAGGCGCACGCCCGAGGCGAGCAGGCGCGTGACGAAGAAGAAGCCGGTGGCCGTGTACTGGCTGCGCGGCCCGAAGCGCTGGCGCAGGTACTCGTAGATCGTCGTGCTGTTGTATTTGTAGAAGGCGGGGATGAACAGGAACGCGATCAGGATGCGCGCCCCCGCGGATCCGATGAAGAACTGCAGGTAGCCCCAGTTCTCGCGGAAGGTCGTCGCCGGCACGCCGATGATGGTCATCGCGCTGATCTCGGTGGCGACGAAGGACAGCATCGCGGCCCACCACGGTATGCGCCGGCCGCCGAGGAAGAAGTCGTTCGTGTTCTTCGCGCCGCGGCCGCCCCACCAGCCGACGAGGAACATGAGCCCGAGCGTGCCCAGCAGCACGAGGAAGTCGGGCAGGGTCAGCGTCGTCCCGGCCGCGAACCACGACGCGCTGTTTTCATTCATCGTTTTCTCCCAAAAGGCTGGCGGCGGCGGCGGCCTGAGCCGCCTCGGCCCGCGAATAGACGCAAAGCCCCGCCGATTTCGCGGGGAGGCCGGACAACACGAAGGGGCTGCCGAAGCTGATCGCGACCGAGCCGGGGGCCGCGCGCAAGGCGGCGACGAGACGGGCCCGGGACTTCGCGTCGAGGCGGATGCGGCCGGAGTAGGCGCGCGGGCCGACGAAAATCCCGGCCGCCAACGCTTCCCCTTTACGGGCCCTCCCGTCGCGCGCGACGCGCACGCGCACGCGGGCGCGCGTCAGCGCGGCGACGAAGGCCGCGCCCGAGAGGGGCCCGCGGATTCCGGCCTGGGGCTCGAAGTACGCGACGCGCGCCGGCGCGGGCCCGGAAGGAGGGTTCGTCCACGCGGCGCAGGCGGCGAACAGGGAAGTCGCTTCCTTGTGGTGCGCGGCGCCCCCGACGACGGACCGGGCGGGGCGCGGTGTTCTCACGCGCGCCAAGGCCTTCTCGAGGCGGCGCTGCGCCTCGCCGCATCGCCGCGCGAAGGCCGCGTCGCGCCCGGCTTCGACGCGCAGCTCGGCGATCAGGGCGCGCGCGTCCTTGGGCACGAGCAGTATGTCCGCCCCGTTGCGCAAGGCGAGCAGCGCGGCCTCGCGCTCGCCCCAATGCTTCGCGATGGCGCCCATGTCGAGAGCGTCGGTGACGATCAGGCCGCGGAAACCCCAGCGCCGCAGCAGCTTCGGGCCGGCGGCGGAAAGGGTGAACGGCAGCTTCGACGCATCGAGAGCCGGAACGACGAGATGGCCGAGCATGACGGCGTCGGCGAGCCGCGCCAACGCCTTGAACGGGGAAAGCTCTCTCTTCGTCAAAAGCTCGAGCGGCGCGCTCACCGTCGGCAGGTCCAGATGCGAATCTCCGGTCGTGGAGCCGTGGCCGGGAAAGTGCTTGAGGCAGCCGAGCGCGCCGGCGGAGCGCAGTCCCGACAGGTACGCCCGCGCGAGACGAGCGGCTTCCTTCGGGTCGGCGGAAAAGGACCGCAGGTTCACGATCGGATTATTCGGCTCGTGAGCCAGATCGAGCACCGGCGCCAGGACCCAGTCGACGCCCAGTGCCCGGGCCTCGCGCCCCGTGATCCGCCCCTTCGCGCGCGCGACCGCCTCGGAGCCCGACGCGCCGACTCCGAGGTTGGTCGGCAGGGGCGTGGCGCCGGGAACGTGCCCCCACGCGCCTTCCTCGTAGTCCGCGCACATCAGGAGCGGCCGTTTGGCGGCCCGCCGGAGCCGGGCCGTGAGCGCCGCGACCGTCTTCGGGGTTCCGCGATAGAGGCAGAACCCGCCGACGCCGAGCCGGACCAGCTCCTCGGCTTCGCTCGGGTCCTGCTTCCCGACGGTAAAACCGGGGAAGACCAGGCGCGCGGGATCCAGCCGCTTTCCATCGGCGCGTGGAGGCGGCATTTCCTCGCCGTATGGCTCGGTCACGCGGCGATTCTGCCTTTTCCGGGCGCTTCTCGGCAATAAAAGTATAATCGCCCCTTGCCACACTCTCCTTAGAGCATGTACGCCCCTCTTCTCGCCTTCCTCCTCGCGTTCCCCGGTTTTGCGCACGCCCAGTCGCCCACCTCGGAGGCGTACAATGCCCGGGCGACGCCGCTCGACGATCTGTCGCGGGAGCTCCTGGTCGAGACCGGCTATGTGATCCGGGAGGACGGC
>JAQTNG010000502.1 GCA_028714015.1 Elusimicrobiota bacterium
TTCCGCGGACGTGCGCGCGGAAGCGTGGAAGAGCGCCGGTCCGGCTGGGGCGGAGGCAATAGCGCCCGTAAGCGAATTGCTGGCCTCGGAGAATCCGGGCATCGCAAAAGCTGCCGCGTGCGCGCTCGATAACGTGGTCGATTATGCCTGCCGGCCGGGCGCCGCCGCCGAGAAGACGGCCGTGGCCGCCGAATTGGCGAAACGGCTCGACGCCGCCAAGCCGCCGTCCGTCCGCCGGGAAGCGATCCGCTTGTTGGCGCTGTGCGGCGGAGAAGCGGAAACGTCGGCCGTGGCCGCCGTGCTCGAGGATAAGGACTCCGCAATGGCCGAGGACGCGCGGCTCACGCTCGATCAGATGCCCGGCGACGCCGCGACTCAGGCGCTTATCGATGCGCTGCCGCGGGTGGCGCCGCCTCTCGCCGAAGGCGTGGCGGCGGCGTTGGGCCATCGGCGTTCCGCGAAAGCGATTCCGGCGCTGAAAAAACAGGCGAGGTCGGGCGATCCGGCGCTAAAGTGGGCGTGCCTGGAGGCGCTGGCGCGGCTGGGCGTGCCGCCGAAGGACGTTTTTGCACGGCGCGCGGCCCGCTCGTTCGAGGAACGGGTGCGCTGGGACAATGTGCGCCTTACGGCGGCCGATGCGTTGGCGGCGTCCGGCGACCCAGGCAAAGCCGCCAAGCTATACGCCCGGGCGGCCGCCCAAAGCGAGGAAGATTTCCAGGCAGGGGCGGCCCTTCTCGGGTTGGCTTGTCTCGATCCCGCCGCGTCGGTCCCGCGAGCGATCGAGGCCCTTAAACGGCCGGGCGCGCGCGTGGCGGCGGTCCAGGTGCTTACGGCGGCGAACGACCCCGCGCTCGATGCGTCTCTTACGATTTCAATCGCAAAGGCCGGCCCGGCCGTACAGGCGGGGCTCCTCGAGGTCCTGGCAAACCGCAAAGCGCCCATGCTCGACCAGTTGCTTGCGAAGGCGCAACAAAGCCCATCGGCGGAGGTGCGCCTTGCGGCCCTCGATGCGTCCGGGGCGAAGCCTACGGCCGATCTGCTCCTCGAAGCCATCGAGAAGGGATCGCCCTGGGGGCGCAATCGTGCCGCGGAGGCTTACCTGGCGCTCGCCGAAGGGAGCGAAGCGGCGGCGGCTCAGGCGATGTACGAGAAGACGATTCGGGCGGATCTAGGCAATGGCCTTAAGCGGACGGCCTTTGCCGGACTCGAACGCCTCGCGCGGGCCGAATCGCTGCCGTTCCTGGACGAATACGCCGGTCCGCTGTTCGATCCGTTCGCCGGTCGGCTGACTCCGGCCGCCGCCGCGTTCCGCGAGGCCGCCGGAAAAGACACGGCGCTGGCCGCCGCGGCGGGCAGAGCCTACGTGGCGGTTCACGCCCTCCAGGGGAAGGATCTGGCCGTTCCGGCGCTGCGGGCCGTCCTCGAAGCGAAACCGGCCGATGATGTGAATTCGCTCGTCGTCGAGAAACTGGCGGGGTTCGGCATCGACCCGCAAACCCTTGTTCAAAGCAAGGGCGGCGCCGCGAAGTGACGACGGTTCGGACTCATATTTAGGAGGGCCAGACGTGGCGGGGGAAAAACAGTCTTCGGCGGAGCGCATCCTATCGGTGGACGCCTTGCGCGGATTCGACATGTTTTGGATCGTCGGCGGCGTGGGCGTGGTGCATAGCCTGATCGAGGTCTTCTGGAACCCGTTGCCGCCTTGGCTCGAGTACCAGTTTCACCACGTGGATTGGCAAGGATTTTCGGCGTGGGATCTCATCATGCCGCTGTTTCTATTCGTGGTCGGCGTGTCGATGCCTTTCTCGTTCGCCAAACGCCTCGAACAGGGCGAGAACAAGCGGCTTATCTATCGGCACGTCGTACGGCGCGTCATAATCCTGTGGGTGCTCGGCATGATCGCCCAAGGAAACCTGCTCCAATACGACTTCTCGAAACTTCACTTCTACTCGAACACGCTGCAATCCATCGCCAGCGGATACCTCGTGGGTTCTATCGCGCTTATCGAGCTGGGCCGGCGGGGCCGCATAGTGCTGACCGGAGTTCTCCTGCTGGGCTACTGGGCGCTGATGGCGCTGGTTCCCGTGCCCGGCCACGGCTCCGGCGTTCTCGAGCCGCAGGCCAATCTGGCCTTATACATCGATCAAACGCTGATGGGCCGGTTCCGCGCCGACAATACCTACTCGTGGATCTTGAGCAGTATGACTTTCGCCGCCACGGTGCTCCTCGGGATCATGGGCGGCGAACTGCTCCGATCGAAACTGCCGCCCTACCGCAAGGTGGCGTGGCTGACGGCGGCCGGCGCCGCAGGACTCGGGCTCGGGCAGGTATGGGGCGTCGAGTTTCCCATTATCAAGCACCTCTGGACCAGTTCTATGGTGCTCTATGCGGCCGGCTGGAGCTTCCTCATGCTGGCGCTGTTCTACCTGGTCATCGACGTCTGGGGCTTCCGCAAATGGACCCTTTTCTTCATCGTGATCGGCATGAACGCCATTGCCGTCTACATGGCCGTCGAGGTCT
>JAQTNG010000503.1 GCA_028714015.1 Elusimicrobiota bacterium
CCGCGCTGTCGGCGAAGCACCTCAAGCACCTCAACGAGCTCACCAACGCCGAGAACGACAAGGCCCTCGAGGCGCTGAAGAAGCAGGGCCTCGACCTCGCCCCCGATCCCGGCCCCGCCGTGCGCCGGAAATACGAGGAGCTGGGCAAGGCCGCCCGCAAGGAGCTCGCCGGCAAGCTGTTCTCCGCGGAGCTGCTCGGGAAGTTCGAGAAGGAGCTCGCCGCCCTCCGTGCGCGATCAGCTAAGAAAAGCTGAGGCCCGGCTCGCCGCGGCCGAGGGCGCGCTGCTGGTGGCGCTGCTCGCCGTCATGGTGAGCCTTGCCTTCCTACAGGTGGTCCTGCGCCATTTCGGCCTGGGCGTGCTGTGGGGGGAGACCGTCCTCAAGCACCTCGTCCTGTGGACCGGATTCCTCGGGGCGGCGCTCGCGGCGGCGGCCGAGAAGCATTTCGCCTGGGAGGCCGCGCACGTCGGCGCGCCCGAGCGGCTCAAGCCCTGGCTCCGCCTGACGGCCAACCTCTCGGGCGCCGTGATCACCGCGATCCTGCTCAACGCGTCGTGGACCTACTTCTCGGACGACCGCGCCTCGGGGGCGGAGCTCATGACGATCGGAGGGGTCGTCGTCCGGTCCTGGGTCGCGTCGGCCGGCATCCCGCTCGGCTTCGGGCTGGTGCTGGCGCACATGCTGTTCAAGAGCGCCGACGCCGCCGCCGAGGCCTTCGGCCGGTGACCATTCTCGCGCTCGCCGGCTTCGCCGCGCTCGCCCTCGCCGGCGTGCCCGTGTTCGCGCTGATGGGCGCCTTGGCGCTGTGGCTGTTCCACGGGGAGGGCATTCAGTCGTCGGCCGTCATCATCGAGCTCTCGCGGCTGTCCTCGCTGCCGTCTTTGATCGCGGTGCCCCTGTTCACCTTCGCGGGCTACCTGCTCGCGGAGAGCAAGGCGCCGCAGCGCCTGGTCGGCCTCGCCGAGGCGATGTTCGGCTGGCTGCCCGGCGGCGTCGCGGTCGCCGGCCTGTGCGCGTGCGCGCTGTTCACCGCGTTCACCGGAGCCTCGGGCGTGACGATCATCGCGCTCGGCGGCCTCATCTTCCCGCTGCTGCGCCGCCAGGGCTACCCCGAGGGCTTCTCCCTCGGCCTGATCACCACGACCGGAAGCCTCGGCCTCATGTTCCCGCCGAGCCTGCCGATCATCCTCTACGCGCTCGTCAGCAAGGTCTCGATCGACAAGCTGTTCGCCGCGGCGGCCGTGCCCGGGCTGCTGCTGCTTCTCGCGCTGTCCGTGTACGCGTTCTTCGTCGCAAAGCGCGAGAACGTGAAGCCGATCCCGTTCTCATGGAGAAATTTCCAAGCAGCCGCGAAGGCGGCTGCTTGGGAAATTCCGCTTCCGCTCATCGTGATCGGCGGGATATACGGCGGATTCTTCACCGCGTCCGAGGCCGCCGCCGTCATGGCTTTTTACGTGATGGTCGCCGAGGTCCTGATCTACCGGGACGTCCCGTGGCGCGCGCTTCCGGGCGTCGCGCGCGAGAGCATGATCCTCGTGGGCGCCATCCTGATCGTGCTGGGCTGCGCTTTGGGCCTGACCAGCTACATGATCGACGCGGACATCCCCGGGCGGATCTTCGCGTTCCTTCACGAGCACGTCCAGAGCCCCTGGGGCTTTCTCGCCCTGCTGAACGTATTCCTGCTCATCGTGAACATGGTCGAGATCTTCTCGGCCATCGTCATCGTCGTGCCGATCATCGCGCCCATCGCCGCGCAGTACGGCATCGACCCCGTGCATCTCGGCGCGCTGTTTCTGCTCAACCTCGAGATCGGGTACATGACGCCGCCGCTGGGCTTGAACCTTTTCCTGTCCTCGCGCCGGTTCAACAAGCCGCTTCCGGCCCTTTACCGCGCCGTCTTTCCCTTCTGGATCCTGCTTGTCGGGGCCCTGATGGTCGTCACCTACTGCCCGGGCCTGAGCCTGTGGCTGCCCCGCCTGCTCAAACTCCAATGAACCCTAAAACCACCCGAGAACTCCTTCCCGAACAGAAAGTCGCCTTGCTCAAGAAGATCCGCGAGTCGCACGCCTACCTGAAGGCGTACGCCGACATGGACTTCATGGGCCGCAAGGACCTGCGCGCCGTCCGGCTGCAGCTCGAGCTGCTCAAGCCCGAGCTGATCCTGCGCGAGAACAAGATCCGCTCCACGATCGTCGTGTTCGGCTCGGCGCGCATCCTCTCCGGCGAGGAAGCCCGCCGCGAGCTCCAGGCCGCGCAGGAGAACCTCTCCGAGCGCCCGCGCGACGTCGAGCTCAAGCGCCTCGTCGCCGTCGCGGAAAAGAAGGTCGAGCTCTCCCACTGGTACGAGGAGGCCCGGCGCTTCTCGACTTTGCTGTCGAAGGCCCAGCAGGCGGGCCAGGATCTCGAGCACGTGATCGTGACCGGCGGCGGCCCCGGCATCATGGAGGCCGCCAACCGCGGCGCCTGGGAGTGCGGCGCCAAGAGCATAGGGCTCAACATCACGCTGCCGCACGAGCAG
>JAQTNG010000504.1 GCA_028714015.1 Elusimicrobiota bacterium
GATCTGTTCCGTCGTCGATCCTCTTACTCTGACTTGGCTGTGACCATGAGCCGGCTCGAGTAGCTGTTCTTACTCGGCATGGACGACACACAGATCAAGGAGCGAGACGCGGAGCGGCAGCGCGAGCAGCAGGAGTACGAACGCCTGGTCGGGCGGGTCAGGGTGCACGGCGACCGGGTGGCGCTGGTCGAGGTTTCCGAGGACAACGACTCGGGGCTCTTCTTCCCGCCGAACATGGTCAAGGAGTACATTATCTGCCGCGTGTTCGCCGTGGGCGACGGCGCCGTGCAGGGTGAGCCCAAGCCCCGAACGATGTGGCTGAAGCAGGGCGACACGGTGCTCCTGCAGTTCAACAAGATGATGATCGCGCAGTGCGGCCACGTGATCGACGGGGTCAGGGTGCTCATCGTGCCCCAGGGCGATTGCATCGGGACTCTCGACACGCAGAAGGTGTCGGCCGATACCTTTCATCCGACCGGAAACTGGGTTCTGTGCCGCATCGTGGTCCCGGAGAAGGTAGGGAGGATCTTTTTGCCCAGCGGCGGACTGGCCCCCAACACTTCGTCGGCGCGGCCGTCCCACTACTTCGTGGAGTGCGGCCAGGGCGCCTTGGACCTTGGTCTGGAGCGAGACCGGGAGATCGCGATCAACCCTGCGCGCCTCAACCTGATCAAGCTCAGGGACACACTGCACGGGTACATCGACAAGGGGTTCGTGCTCGGCTCGATGCTCGGGAAAAAAGAGGAGCCGCCGGCAAGCGGCGGCCCCTCGGAGTAAAAGCCGTAGCGGGAGCGCTACTGGTTGGTCGGCGCAATGTCCGGACGGTCCGGCGGGCTGCCCCAGTTGGGCCGGTAGGCCTTGACCGGGAACGCAGGATCGGTGCCCCAGCCGACGCGGCCAACGACCACGATGTCGATCTGCGCGCCGCGCCGGTCAGCCGGGTTGCGGAACACGCAGGAGACGTTCGCCGTGGTGTTGCCCGAGCCGAACAGGCCGATCTGCTCCGACAGGACTGACAGCGCCTGGCTTGCCGTGCCACCGGGGACGATCTGGAGAGCGGCCCCGAGGTTGACGTAGCCCGACGCCGCGACGGGTGTGTTGGCCACGCCCACGAACTCGCGGAACTCGAGCCACAGTGTGTTTAGCCCGGTGTTTTCAACGATGAAGTTGATGTTGCCGAGGCGTTCGTTCACTGCGGTCGCGTACCCAGCGAGAACTGTCGCGTCACTCCCGAACGGGATTCCACTGATTTGGTTGAGCATCGGATGACTAGGTTTGGGTTCGGACGGGCGCGCTACCCGCGCGCCTTGTGTACGCGACTAACCACACGCGTCGGCCCGGGACTCCGCAGAACGATTGATCGTCAATCGCCCCGGACAATCGATACGCCGAGGTCCACCAGCCTAGCGGCATCCAGGCCCGGGGCCTGGTTTAGCCGAGCGTAGTCGCGGACCAGCGTCTCCGGGCTCAGGTCCACCGACTCCTCCTGCCGGACCTGGTTGCGCTCGTAAACGTATTCGATCTCGACCTTGGCCGCCCAGGGCTTGCCGTACAGCCTCTGCGCCTCCTCGCGGCTCCGCACGACCACGCTCCACCGGTCTTCTCCCGGGTCGAAGTCGTCGGGCATGGCGGACACGTCGGCCACCCGGTACTGCGGGAAAGCCGTCATGGCCGGGAAGTCCACCGCCAGCGTGTCGGTGTCGAGGATGGCCACGTGCTTGGTGTCGGCCGCCTCGCCGAAGTCCTGCTGGAACGGAGATCCGACGTACCAGGACCTCTCTCCGATCCGTTGGTGGCGGTGCACGTGCCCCAGCAGCGCCAGGTCAGCTCCGTCCAGGCAGGATGGGTCGAGGCCTGCAGTTAGCTTGCCGGACGGCACGCCCGCGCCGCGCACGGGGGCGTGGCCGATGACCACCACTCGGCGTCCGCAGTCCTGGCCGGCCTTGATCGCCTCTTGCAGCCACAGCTCGGCCGCTGGCAGGTCGTAGGGGAACGCCAGCGCCACGATCCACGGGCCGTCGTACCAGTCGAATACGGCGCGCTCGGGAACTACCCGGAAGAAGGGGTGGAACAGGCCCCCGGCGTGGGTGTGCGTGGCCTTTTCGTACTGCTCGTGGTTTCCGATCAGCTTGTAGCAGAGCGCCGGCGGCAGGCCGCGCATAAGCCAACGCAGCCCGGCCTCGGTCACCTGGAGTGTGGGTACGGAGATCTCGCTTCGGTCGACCAGCGTGTCGCCCAGGTCCCATACGGCGCCCACGTTGTGCTCGCGAGCCAGCCTTTCCATTTCCGCGAAGAAGACGGCCGTCCGGTGCCGTTGCAGGGGTACGTCCGGCCGAAGCCGGCAGCGCTCGGAGCGCTCGCATGCTTGCACGTCGGTGTAGACGAGGATCTTCATCCGTCACGGAGAACAGGGCCACCGTTGTAAACATATAACCGTTTGTGGCTTGGAGATAGGTCTGTAATGCCCTCGCGTACAGTGTCGGTCGGTGGGTGCTGTGTGCTGTTCTAGCGCC
>JAQTNG010000505.1 GCA_028714015.1 Elusimicrobiota bacterium
ATGGAGAGGCAGAGCTACCAGAACAGGGTCCGGATCAAGACGGGAGAGGGAGAGCGCTGGATCACGGTGCCGGTCATCCAGCGTTCGCGGTCCGAGCGCATCATCGACAAGCGCATCGACAACAGCCGCAGGGGCCGCTTCCGGTGGAGCCGCAAGATGTTCCTGACGCTCCGGTACTCCTACCAGTCCGCGCCGCACTATCGCGCGTACGAGCCCGTCTTGGCGGAGATATTCGAGTCCCGCTGGGACCGCCTGAGCGACCTCAACGGCCGGCTCACCGAGTTCTGCCGCGGCGCGCTCGGCATCCGCACGCCGATGCGGAACAGCTCCAGGATGAATATCAAGGGAGCGAAGTCCGACATGGTCCTCAATATGTGCCGCGAGGCGGGGGCGGACGTCTATCTCGCCGGCGGCGGGGCTTCGAGGGAGTATCTGGACGTGCCGGCGTTCGAGCGAGCGGGCATACGCGTGGTCTGGCAGGAATTCGAGCACCCCCGATACCCGCAATACCCCGCCAGCGCCATTTTCATCCCGAACCTGTCCGCGCTCGACCTGATCTTCAATTGCGGCCCCCGGAGCCGGGAGATCCTGCGCGGAGCGCGCGCACCTCGGACGGCGGGCGCGGAGGTAGCCTAATGAGAGCCAACGGGATGGAACGGCCGGCCGGCCGTCGCGTCAATCTCTTGTCAAAATACGCGGGCGCGACCGTGCTGGCCGTCGGGGCGCATCCGGACGACCTCGAGCTCGGCATCGGCGGCACGCTGGCGCGCTTGAGCCGCGCCGGGGCCCGCGTCGTGATGGTCGTGGTGAGCATCCCCAGCAACTTCCGGTCGCGCCGCCTCGAGGCGATCCAGGCCGCGGAAATACTCGGCTGCGAAGTGCGCTTTCTGACGCCGAACCGGTGCTCGCGCGTGGAGGACCTGAAGACTCATCAGCTGGTCGGCATGATCGACGGCTTGGTCAAGGAGCTGAAGCCCGCGGCGATGTTCACCCATTGCCTGGCCAACCTTCATCTGGACCACAAGCTGGCCTATGAAGCTTGCATGGCGAGCCAGCGGCTGAGCTATTTCGACATCTTCTGCTATTGTCCGACGACCTGCCATAACGTGAACATCCCCTTCTCTCCTCACGCCTATATCGACATCTCCGACACGATCGAAGCCAAGATGCGGGCGATCCAGGCCCATTCGAGCCAGTTCGACGCGCGAGGGCTGAAGACGGCTCATTATCGGGAGGCCGACAATCATAAGGGCCGGTTCGTGGGCGTGGAGTACGCCGAAGGGGTGGAAATCGTCCGCATGATGGTGAATTGAACGCATGCGCGCCGAACGAGGAGGGGCCATGAACAATGATAATCCGTTCCCCAAGGCCGCCCTGGGAGCGCCGGGCGAATACGAAATGACGAGCGAGCACGAGAGAAGGCAGCGCATACGTAACGAGCGGATGCGGAAATGGCGCAAGCAGACGCGCCATCCCCGTTCGTCCGAGCTTGACGACGCGGCGCAAATGACCCTTCCTCGCCGGTTTCCGCCGTGAGTCCGGCCGTCCATCCCTCGCCGGCGGCTGTCGTCACTTTCGACGTCTTGAGGCGAATGATCTCGTCTCGCGGGCTGAAGTTCGCGCAGTTCTGGTTCACCGACCTCGCGGGCCGGCCCTGGCGGATCATGATGCCCGCGGACGCGGTCACCGAGGCGCTTTTCGCCGACGGCCTGCCGCTCGACGGCCAGCCCATCGGCGGGAACTGGGACGGCGGGATGCTGCTGATGCCGGGGCTGGCCGCGCTCTACGCCGATAAGCCGGCGTCCGTGTCCCGCCTCGTGATGTTCTGCGACGTCCTCGAACCCGTGGGGCGGGCGCCCCTGCCCCTGGAGCCGCGCCATGTCCTTTCGCGCGCGGTCGAGCTTGCCGAGGCTCGTCTCGCGGGCGAGCTGGTGCTGGGAGTGGAGCCGGAGTTCCTCCTCCTGGACGACGGCGGCCGGCCCGCCGGCGAAAGCGTCGTCTGGGATTTCCTGTCCCGGCTCGCGCTGTCTCTCGGGGACGCCGGCATCCGGGTCGACTGGTTCCGCACCGGCCCCGCCCCGGGACAGGGCCGCGCTCAGATGTGCGGGGCCGGCGCTGCACATGGCCGATCGCGTGATGCTCTATCGCCGCCTGGCGGACGACCTGGCCCGCGAGCGAGGGCTCACGGCGTCGTTTCTGCCGCGGCCGGTCGCCGGCGGCGGCGCTCCGGGAATGCCCATTCACGCGGCGCTGTGGAAGGAAGGCGTGAACCTTTTTCACGACGGCCGAGGCTGGGCCCTGACCAGCCCGCTCTGCCGCGCCTTCGCGGGGGGGCTGTTGGCGCACCTGCCGGCGCTCGCCGCGTTCTGCGCGCCGACGACCAACTCCTACCGCAGGTTGATTTCAGGCGTCTCGGGGCCGGCCAACCCGGTCCTCTCGACGGTCGACCGGACGGCGGTGTGCCGGATCCCGGCGCGCTCGACCGATCCGGGCGCCCGGCGCG